>NZ_JBFRPJ010000006.1:93569-141389 GCF_041471945.1 Vibrio sp. 10N.261.51.A4 | reverse complement strand
TTTGCTGCGGTCGTGGCGGAATTGGTAGACGCACCAGATTTAGGTTCTGGCGCCGAGAGGTGTGAGAGTTCAAGTCTCTCCGACCGCACCATTATTTAGAATGTGTTTCTTTCATTAGATGACCATTCATTGTTGGGCTATCGCCAAGCGGTAAGGCACTGGCTTTTGATGCCAGCATTCCCTGGTTCGAATCCAGGTAGCCCAGCCATTACAACGTTACTTAGACAAACCATAAGTCTTCTTAACTATACTCTTCGCTAGAGTAAAAGCTTTGCTGCGGTCGTGGCGGAATTGGTAGACGCACCAGATTTAGGTTCTGGCGCCGAGAGGTGTGAGAGTTCAAGTCTCTCCGACCGCACCATTATTTCTCTTTCATTAGAGAAAAAATAGTGAATCTATTAGATTTATTATGGCTACTTAGCTCAGTTGGTTAGAGCACATCACTCATAATGATGGGGTCGCAGGTTCAAATCCCGCAGTAGCCACCACTTATACAACGTTTTATTGAATCACCAATATTCAGTATGACTATAAAGATTTGCTGCGGTCGTGGCGGAATTGGTAGACGCACCAGATTTAGGTTCTGGCGCCGAGAGGTGTGAGAGTTCAAGTCTCTCCGACCGCACCATCATTAAATAGAACCCAGCTTTTTAGCTGGGTTTTGTTTTATCTGGAATATGCAAATCTGCTAGCCAAGTCACCAAGTATTCTCTTCTATAACCTCACTTTTAATACGATTTTATAAGACAATGTCAGCTCCATTTTCTAATTGAGTATGACTAGCCTATGAAACCCCTCCCCTTAACGATCGGTTGCTACACAGATACACCAAGTAAAAGCCAAGGTGTTTATCAAACTCAGTTAGATCTAGAAACAGGAAAACTATTACCTCTAGAGCTGATCATCAAATGTACTAACCCCTCTTTTATTACTGTAACAAAGACTGGGATCTATACTGCATCGGAAGTGGACCAGCAAAAACAGCCCCAGCTCATTCATATACCTAATGTTGATTCACAGCTAACACACAATACAAGCCTCATCTCGGGAGATCACCCTTGTCACGTCGCGATAGATCCACACAATAAGTTTGCTATCACGTCGCAATACTCATCAGGCACATTCGATATTTTTAGCTTAAGTATCAACGGCAGCATCGATAAACGACTCAAAACAATCCAGATGGTTGGTTCCGGGCCAAACAAAGAGAGACAAACTAGCCCACACGCCCATCAATGCCTGTTCTTACAAAACTCACCACAGTTTGTGACTGTCGATCTCGGCACCGATCGCATCAACTTCTATTGCTTTGATGAAGAGCAAGAAGAGTTCCTTGATGAGCCAATGCAGTCTATTAAGGTGCCCGCCGGCAATGGACCTCGTCATTTAATCTTTAACAAAGCTGAAGACAGAGCCTATGTGGTCTGTGAACTCTCTGAAACGTTGCTGACTTTGGAAAAGGTTTTAGGCATTTGGAATGTAGTGGAAGAGATTGATGCATTGCCTAATATGGAGAAGGGAGAAGCCGCAGCTGCGATTAAGCTATCGCCTGATGAGCAATTCCTTTATGTGTCATGTCGACACCAATCAAGAATCAGTAGCTTCAAAATCGACTCTGAGACTCAAAGGCTGACTTTCATTGATAGCTACGACACTGAAGGCAAATTCCCAAGAGACTTCCATATAACGAACGATGGGAAATGGCTTATCGCCGCCAACCAGCACTCCAACAACATCACCTCATTCAAGCGAGATAATGAAGATGGGTCTTTGGTTTATACAGGGTACTCTTTAGAGATCGATGCACCGGTTTGTGTGACGCAACAGCGATAGTAGTCATCTGATACAAAAAAGGAGAGCATTCGCTCTCCTTCTTTTCATAAGCAGTCTTAAACGCTCAATTAGAGACCCAAAGCGTATTTCAATACTTGAGCTTTAATCGGGCCTGAATTTTCAGCTAGTTTTAGAGCAGCATTACGTACAAATTTCAGTGGGCCAATGTCGTTGCTGAATGTCTTGTAGAAGAAATCCATGCCACTTTGCATCATTAGATTGTCGCCTCTTCTTATCACTTCATAGCGTCTTGCTACAGACTGGTTCAATTCACCCTTTTCTTTGGTGACATCCAGCAGTACTGATACATCTTTGAAGCCTAAGTTAACACCCTGCCCAGCCAAAGGGTTGATGGTATGCGCAGAGTCTCCGACCAAAATACAGTTATTCTTCGAGTATGATTGAGCATGACGTCGTGTCAGAGGAAAAGAACCCGAATTCAAGACTTTGATATCACCTAACTCTTTAGGAAAGTGAGTAAGTACTTCGTTACGTAGTTTTTCAGGGGCCATTGCTGACAGTTGCTTAATACGCAGTGGAGAATCATACCAAACTAACGAGCCCAGCCCGACTTCTTGACCGTCAGAGGTTAGAGAACACAAAGGCAAAAATGAACGAGGGCCACTTGGTAGAAATTGCTGCCAAGTAATATCTTGCTGAGGTTGTTCTGTTTCTACATTGATAAGCATACAGTGTTGTCGATAATCCCAAGCCGTGATGCCAATTCCAGCTTGTTGGCGAACGGCTGAATTCGCACCATCAGCACCAACCACCCACTTCGCAGACAACTCAGCCCCTGATTGAAGCTTTACGATATTGATTTCACCAAACTCAATCACATCGAGCTTTTCTGGGCATAACAGTTCGAGATTGTCGTAGGCATCAAATTGAGACCATAAACCTAATTGAATGAGTCTGTTCTCAACGATATAGCCCAAACGAGGAAGGTCTAGTGAGGCAGCATCAAATCGAGTACGACACTCTGGGTGCTCCCACGTCTCTAAACGTTTATAAGAACACACTCGCATTGCTGCAATACTTTGCCATGCACCAAGATTTTCAAGCAAATCGACCGATGCTTGAGAAATCGCTGACACACGAATGTCCATCGCTTGCGATTCATCAAAAGCTTGTGGGGCAAAACCTTCGATCACCGCAACACTCAGACCTTGCTTTGCAAAACCGATTGCTGTTGCTGCGCCAACCATGCCGCCACCGACTACTACAATATCGTAACTGTTCATATTTCGTACTTATCAGTTTGATTCTTTGACTGTTTTTGATTGTACTTTTTCATAACTAACTTGTAACCAAAAACCTTATTCGAAAAAAGGGTTATCCCTTATGGCATATGGCGTTAACGATAATAAAAACCACTACATAAGAGATTTGTTCAGACTACTAGTCAGTCGGTTTTGAAACCAGTACAATACGCCGCTTGCCGCTAGAGCCTGTCATAAAATTGAATACCGAATTATGACAAACGGGGCTAGCGGATGAATAATGGGCGATTTGCTCCCTTAAATTAAACTAACGATCGAGCGAACATATAATGAGTAAGAAACTGCTAATTAAAACTTGGGGCTGTCAGATGAATGAATATGATTCATCAAAAATGGCCGACCTGCTTAACGCTGCAAATGGCTATGAGCTAACTGAAGTACCTGAGGAAGCAGACGTACTACTATTGAATACTTGTTCTATCCGCGAAAAAGCGCAAGAAAAAGTATTCCACCAGCTTGGTCGTTGGAAAACGCTTAAAGATAAAAAAGAAGGTGTGGTGATCGGTGTGGGTGGCTGTGTAGCGACTCAAGAAGGTGATCACATTCGTCAACGTGCACCTTACGTAGACGTTATCTTTGGCCCACAAACATTACACCGTTTGCCAGAGATGATTAAATCATCACTGTCTAACGAAAAGCCAGTAATGGATATCTCTTTCCCAGAGATCGAAAAGTTCGATAACCTGCCAGAGCCAAAAGCTGAAGGCGCGACGGCGTTCGTTTCTATCATGGAAGGTTGTTCTAAATACTGTACTTACTGCGTTGTACCATACACACGTGGCGAAGAAGTTAGCCGTCCAATGGATGATGTACTTTTCGAAGTTGCTCAACTTGCAGAGCAAGGCGTACGTGAAGTTAACCTGCTAGGTCAAAACGTAAACGCATACCGCGGTCCAACACACGAAGGCGATATCTGTTCATTCGCAGAACTGCTTCGTCTTGTTGCTTCTATCGACGGTATCGACCGTATTCGTTTCACAACAAGCCACCCGCTTGAGTTTGGTGACGACATCATTGAAGTTTACAAAGACACACCAGAGCTAGTGAGCTTCCTTCACCTACCAGTACAAAGTGGTAGTGACCGTATTCTTACGATGATGAAGCGCCCACATACGGCTATCGAGTACAAATCTATTATCCGTAAACTGCGTAAAGCTCGCCCTGACATTCAAATCAGCTCTGACTTTATTGTTGGTTTCCCTGGTGAGTCTAAGCAAGACTTCCAAGATACAATGAAGCTAATTAAAGACGTTGATTTCGATATGAGCTTCAGCTTTGTTTTCTCTCCACGTCCAGGTACGCCAGCGGCAGATTACCCATGTGATGTACCAGCACAAGAGAAGAAAGATCGTCTGTACGAACTGCAGCAAACGGTAAACACACAAGCTATGCGTTTCTCTCGTCTAATGTTAGGCACAGAGCAACGTATCCTTGTTGAAGGCCCATCAAGAAAGAACCTAATGGAACTTCGCGGCCGTACAGAAAACAGCCGTGTTGTGAACTTCGAAGGTTCTGCAGACCTAATCGGTCAATTCGTAGATGTGAAGATCACTGAGGTTTACACCAACTCACTACGTGGTGAGCTAGTTCGCACAGAAAAAGACATGGGTCTACGCGTTGTTATGACTCCAGCAGAAATGATGGAAAAAACAAAACGTGAAGACGAGCTAGGTGTAGCGACATTTACGCCATAGGCAATACAACTGTTTGAGCACAAAGCGCAAACACAAAGCTTGAAATTACCTAACTAAGTGACCATCTTAGAAATAGGGATATCACCATCAGAAGCCCGGTCTAAATCGGGCTTTTTGCTCTTTGTTTTATTTAAGAGTGAGTGGCACAAAATGAGAGGCTAATTTGAGCAATAAAATCGTTACCTTAGAGATAAATCTAGAACCAGCAGACAACAAGCGCTTGGCAAGTTTATGCGGACCATTTGACGACAACATCAAGCATCTTGAGCGTCGTCTGGGCGTTGAGATTAATTACCGTAGCAACTTTTTCACCATTGTTGGTAAGCCTCACACTACAGCCGCAGCTTTAGACATCATCAAACACCTCTATGTTGAAACGGCTCCAGTTAAAGGCAACATAATCGATATCGAACCAGAGCAAATACATCTGGCGATCACCGAGTCAGGCATTTTGGAGCAACACGTCGAGTCTGAAATCGACTACGGCAAAGAAGTGACCATTAAGACTAAAAAAGGCGTCATCAAACCTCGTACGCCAAACCAAGCACAGTACCTAATGAACATGGTCACCCATGACATCACCTTTGGTATTGGGCCAGCAGGTACAGGTAAAACCTATTTAGCCGTTGCAGCAGCAGTTGATGCACTTGAACGCCAAGAGATTCGTCGCATTCTATTGACGCGCCCTGCTGTTGAAGCCGGTGAGAAGCTTGGTTTCCTACCTGGTGACTTAAGCCAAAAAGTCGACCCATACTTGCGTCCTCTTTACGATGCGCTTTTTGAAATGCTGGGCTTTGAACGTGTTGAGAAGCTGATTGAGCGTAACGTGATTGAGGTTGCACCTCTTGCGTACATGCGTGGTCGTACACTGAATGACGCGTTTATCATTCTTGATGAGAGCCAGAACACAACTGTTGAACAGATGAAGATGTTCCTAACTCGTATTGGCTTCAACTCGCGAGCGGTAATCACAGGTGATATCACTCAAATCGATTTACCTCGTGGTGCCAAATCTGGCTTGCGTCATGCGACCGAAGTTCTAAGTGAAGTCGATGACATCAGCTTCAACTTCTTTATGTCGGAAGACGTGGTCCGCCACCCTGTGGTTGCGCGTATTGTTAACGCTTACGAGAAATGGGAAGCGAAAGACCAGAAAGAGCGCAAAGAGTTTGAAAAACGTAAACGTGAAGAGCGTGAAGCAAAACTTCTTGAGGCTCAGCAAGCGGTTACGACACAATTAGCAACACAAAATAGTTCTGTGATTGCAGAACAAGGTGATAAATAGATGTCTATTGAACTAGACCTACAATTAGCGGTCGAAAATGAGCAAGGTCTTCCAACAGAGCAGGACATTCAGCTTTGGTTGGACAAGACCATACCTCAGTTTCAAAAGAGCGCTGAGCTTACTATCCGTATCGTAGATACAGAAGAAAGCCACCAGCTAAATCATGAATATCGTGGTAAAGACAAGCCAACTAACGTGCTATCTTTCCCATTCGAGGCTCCTCCTGGGATCGAGTTAGATCTTCTAGGTGACCTCATTATCTGTCGCCAAGTTGTCGAAAAAGAAGCAGAAGAGCAAAATAAGCCTCTGCTAGCACACTGGGCTCATATGGTTGTACATGGCAGTCTGCATCTGCTAGGTTATGATCATATCGAAGATGATGAAGCTGAAGAGATGGAGTCACTCGAGACAGAAATCATGCAAGCTATGGGGTTTGAAGACCCATATATTCTAGAAAAGTAAATCGATTCTAGTGACATAGATTGCAGAGAAACAATGACTCATCGAACCTGTAATTTTCAGGAATCTGAGTTGTGATGTGTGCTATCACACTTCTGATAGCGTTATTTTTTGAGAAATCATGAACGAAGGTAACCCCCCCACTTCTGAGGGAAGTAAAAAATCTGAAGGTCCGAGTAGAAAGTCCTTCTTTGAACGCCTAGGCCAACTATTTCAAGGTGAAGTAAAAGATCGCCAAGAGCTCGTAGATGTAATCCGCGACTCAGAAATTAATGACCTAATTGACCACGACACACGCGACATGCTCGAGGGTGTTATGGAAATTTCAGAGATGCGAGTACGCGATATCATGCTGCCTCGCTCTCAAATGGTTACAGTTGAACGCACAGATGATCTAGATACATTGATTGCGCTCATTACTGATGCTCAACACTCTCGCTACCCAGTGATCAGTGAAGATAAAGACCATGTTGAAGGCATTCTATTAGCGAAGGACCTACTTAAGTATTTGGGTTCAGAAAGTGCTCCATTTGATATCGAACAAGTGATTCGCCCTGTCGTGGTTGTTCCTGAAAGTAAGCGAGTTGATCGCCTGCTTAAGGAGTTCCAAGAAGAGCGTTACCACATGTCTATCGTTGTCGATGAGTTTGGTGGAGTTTCTGGCCTGGTAACCATTGAAGATATCCTCGAAGAAATCGTTGGTGAAATTGAAGACGAGTTCGACGATGAAGAAGAGCTAGATATTCGTAAGCTGAGTAAGCATACCTTCTCTGTAAAAGCTTTAACCACTATTGAAGAGTTCAACGATACTTTTAACACTGCCTTTAGTGACGACGAAGTGGATACGGTAGGCGGCATGGTTATGACAGCACTCGGCCACCTGCCGGTTCGTGGCGAAATTGTAGAAATCGAAAACTACCATTTCAAAATAACATCAGCAGATAACCGTCGTGTGATTCAGCTACAGGTAACCATTCCTGACGAACAGCCTCTTCCGACTATCGAAGAATAACAACTTCTCTCTAAAGAGATGACAGAAATTAGATGACTAATACCTTTATTCATCGCCTATTACGGCCGCTTGCGGCCGTTTTTGTTGGCGCTATAACCACCCTTTCATTCGCTCCATACTCTATATGGCCTCTTGCTATTCTCAGCCCAGCTTTGTTGCTGTTACTGATCCACAACCGCTCTCCTAAAAGTGCGCTTTGGATTGGCTACGCATGGGGTTTAGGTCAATTCACCACAGGTATCAGCTGGGTATACGTCAGCATTGATGGTTTTGGCGGCATGCCACTGGCAGCCAACCTATTTTTGATGGCATTGCTTGTTGGCTACCTAGCCGTTTATTCAGGACTATTTACCTGGGGTTTGAATAAATTCTTCCCTGCCAATAACCTAAGCCGCTTTTTCCTCGCAGCTCCTGCATTGTGGTTAGTCAGCGATTGGCTGCGTGGATGGGTAATGACGGGCTTCCCTTGGCTTTGGTTAGGCTACAGCCAAATCGATTCGCCATTAGGTTCATTTGCACCGATTGGCGGCGTAGATCTAGTAACTTTAGCGATCATTGTTTCAGCCTCTGCATTCACTTATGCGATTGTTAACCGAGCTTGGAGCATCGCTCTCATTCCCGCCGTCGTATTTAGTGCAGGCTTTGGTATTCGCAACATCGACTGGGTCACGCCGAACCCTGAAAAAACCACGTCAGTCGTCTTAATCCAAGGCAACGTCGATCAAGACAGCAAATGGCTGCCGAGTCATCGCTGGCCAACCATGATGAAGTACACCGACCTAAGCAGAGAAAATTGGGGAGCGGACATCATCATCTGGCCTGAAGCCGCTATTCCAGCATTCGAAGTTGAGATCCCATCTTTCCTACGTAACTTGGATAGCGCAGCGAAGATGAACAACAGCTCGATCATTACCGGTGTACTGAATCAGTCTGAAGATAAGAAATACTACAACAGTGTTCTTTCTATCGGCGTGAATCCATATGGTGAGTACAGCTACGATCCAGACGAACGCTACCATAAACACCACCTGTTACCATTTGGTGAGTTTGTGCCGTTTGAAGATATCTTGCGCCCATTAGCACCTTTCTTTAATTTGCCAATGTCATCATTTAGCCGTGGCGACTTTGTTCAACCCAACATCGTGGCAAATGGTCGTCACTTAGCGCCTGCGTTGTGTTACGAGATCATCTTTAATGATCAAGTTAGACAGAACGTAACCGACGAGACTGACTTTATTTTAACGCTCTCTAACGATGCGTGGTTTGGTCGTTCGATTGGCCCTCTGCAACATATGGAAATCGCACAGATGCGTGCTCTGGAGCTTGGTAAGCCAGTTATTCGCTCGACCAACAATGGTGTGACGGCAGTTACCGATTACAAAGGCAACATCCTCAAACAAGTACCTCAGTTTGAAACGGCAGTGTTAAAAGCTGAACTCATTTCAACGGATGGTCAAACGCCTTATCACACAGTAGGTACTTGGCCACTGTATATCTGGGCGATGCTCAGCTTGGTGATTGGTTGGGTAATTAGAAAGCCAAAAAGCTAGATTCGACGAAAAGTGATTTGAGGGTTGACTGATCGGGTCAACCCTTTTTCATTGCTGTGGTTTTGCGTTGATACGCTATGGTTCAGAAGCTTACGGTTTAAGGGCTTTACGACTAAACCCTTTAGAACCACATTTAATGCATGGAATGATATTGGTTGGGTGGTTATATTCGGTTTGGTGACCACACTCGTCACATACTAAGGTTCCCAAGCCAATGACTTCACCCGCTTGATACAAGCCTTGGTGTTCTAAGTCTTGGAACAGTTCAACCCATTCCACCTTAGTACGATCAGTAATATCCAACAGCCCTTGCCAAATAGAGTCCGCAATCATCAAATAGAATGGACCGCTTTTACTCTCTTCATAGCTTTCGGAAAACTCTTTTAAGTCCGACTTCACGTAGGCAGAGATCAATGAAAGCTCATCTTTAGTCATATCATTAGCTGCTTTCGCAAACTTGCCCGACGTTTCGATTTTGTTGTTGAGCTCTTCAGGGCTATGCTTCAGCGTTTCAATCACCTCTTCGACGACTTCTTCATAGAGCGCTTTTTTCTTCGGCATAACAACCTCCTTAAGATAACCAACCTTTTAGTGAGCAAACGGATGCGCTGCAATGCACTCCCGCTTACAAACAAATGCAATTCATACTCTTAAGTATAGTTGCCCTGCGAAATTCAGTGAAAATTACACAATCTACTAAGCGGTAACTGCAAGTATGAAGGGTATAACTATTGTTGTACTCAGCTCCTTTAGGTATTCTATGACGATCTGTAAGATTCTGTTCTAACCGAACTCACAAATTCCAAGATAACCGGATACCATCGATGCAAGAACAATATAACCCGCAAGAGATTGAACAAAAGGTTCAACAACACTGGGATAACAGCGAGACTTTCGTTGTAAGTGAAGACCCAAACAAAGAAAAATTCTACTGTCTTTCTATGTTCCCTTACCCAAGTGGCCGACTGCACATGGGTCACGTGCGTAACTACACCATCGGTGATGTGGTATCTCGTTTCCAACGTCTACAAGGCAAAAACGTAATGCAGCCAATTGGTTGGGATGCATTCGGCCTACCTGCAGAAAACGCCGCTGTTAAAAACAATACAGCACCTGCACCATGGACTTACGAAAACATTGAGTACATGAAGAACCAGCTTAAGCTTCTAGGCTTTGGTTACGACTGGAACCGTGAATTCGCAACGTGTACTCCAGAGTACTACCGTTGGGAACAAGAGTTCTTCACTAAGCTTTACGAAAAAGGCCTGGTTTACAAGAAGACATCTTCAGTGAACTGGTGTCCAAACGACCAAACAGTACTGGCAAATGAGCAAGTAGAAGACGGTTGTTGCTGGCGTTGTGACACTCCAGTAGAGCAAAAGAAAATTCCACAGTGGTTTATTAAAATCACTGAGTACGCTCAAGAGCTACTAGACGATCTAGACAACCTTGAAGGTTGGCCTGAAATGGTTAAGACCATGCAGCGCAACTGGATCGGCCGCTCTGAAGGTGTTGAGCTATCTTTCGCTGTTAACGGCGAAGAAGCACCATTAGAAGTGTACACAACACGTCCAGATACACTAATGGGTGTTTCTTACGTTGGTATCGCTGCAGGTCACCCTCTTGCAGAGAAAGCATCGAAGAACAACCTAGAGCTTGCTGCATTCGTTGAAGAGTGTCGTAACACTAAAGTTGCTGAAGCTGAACTCGCAACGATGGAAAAGAAAGGTATGGATACTGGCCTAACGGCTATCCACCCTCTTAACGGTCGTGTTGTTCCTGTATACGTAGCAAACTTCGTACTTATGGATTACGGCACAGGTGCGGTAATGGCGGTTCCTGCTCACGATCAACGTGACTACGAGTTCGCAACTAAGTACGGCATCGATATCATCCCAGTAATCAAACCTGAAGATGGTTCTGAACTAGACGTGTCTGAAGCGGCTTACACTGAAAAAGGTGTACTGTTTGATTCTGGTGAATTCGATGGTCTTGCGTTCCAAGAAGCATTCGATGCAATTGCTGCGAAGCTTGAAGCTGAAGGCAAAGGTAAGAAGACAGTAAACTTCCGTCTACGTGACTGGGGTGTATCTCGTCAACGTTACTGGGGCGCTCCAATCCCAATGGTAACCACTGAAGACGGTGAAGTTCACCCAGTACCAGCAGACCAACTGCCAGTCATTCTTCCTGAAGATGTAGTAATGGATGGCGTAACGAGCCCAATCAAGGCTGACAAGTCTTGGGCTGAAACAACATTCAACGGCGAACCCGCTCTACGTGAGACTGACACGTTCGATACGTTTATGGAGTCTTCTTGGTACTACGCACGTTACTGTTCACCGCAAGCAGACGACATTCTAGATCCAGAGAAAGCAAACTACTGGCTACCAGTTGACCAATACGTTGGTGGTATCGAGCACGCTTGTATGCACCTGCTTTACTCTCGTTTCTTCCATAAGCTTCTACGTGATGCTGGCTACGTGACGTCTGATGAACCGTTCAAGCAACTACTATGTCAAGGCATGGTTCTGGCTGACGCGTTCTATCACGAAAACGAAAAAGGCACCAAAGAGTGGATTGCACCGACTGACGTAACGGTTGAACGTGACGGTAAAGGTCGCATCGAAAAAGCAGTCGACAACCAAGGCCGCGAAGTTGAACACTCAGGCATGATCAAAATGTCTAAGTCTAAGAACAACGGTATCGACCCACAAGAGATGGTAGACAAGTACGGCGCTGATACAGTACGTCTATTCATGATGTTTGCATCACCTGCAGACATGACGCTTGAGTGGCAAGAGTCTGGCGTTGAAGGGGCTAACCGCTTCCTTAAACGTGTTTGGAAATTGGTTCACGCTCACTCTTCTAAGGGTGCTGCTGAATCTGTTGATGCTTCTGCTCTGTCTGGTGACCAAAAAGCACTTCGCCGTGATATCCACAAGACTATCGCGAAAGTAACGGACGATATCGGCCGTCGCCAAACGTTCAACACAGCAATCGCTGCGATCATGGAATTGATGAACAAGCTAGCGAAAGCACCTCAAGAGTCTGTACAAGATCGTGCAATCCTTGATGAAGCGCTAAAAGCTGTTGTTCGCATGCTTTACCCAATGACGCCACACATCTCTTACGAAATGTGGATTGCACTGGGTGAATCAAACGTAGACTCAGCAACATGGCCAACTTTCGATGAGAAAGCGCTAGTTGAAGACGAGAAAACTATCGTTGTTATGATCAACGGTAAGCTACGTGCGAAACTAACCGTTGCTGCTGATGCAACAGAAGAGCAAGTTCGTGAGCTTGGTCTAAACGATGAGAACGCTAAGAAGTTCCTAGATGGCTTAACTATCCGTAAAGTTATCTTCGTACCAGGTAAGCTTCTAAACATCGTTGCTAACTAATTTCGTTAGCACAATGCAATTGCTAAAGAATTAACGAACTTAATTCATCAAAAGCAGTCTGTAGACAGGGTAGCTAATTGCCCTGTCTACTTATTTAAGCGCTTTAGACTTGAGCCTAACCACTCAAACGAACTAAAGCCTTTAAATAAGTATTCTACCTTCATGAGAGCCATCAAATAATGCGCCTGATTTCACTATCTTCATTGAAAGTTACTGTTGTTGTTTTAACCGTTAGCCTACTGAGTGCCTGTGGTTTCCACTTACGTGGTGACTATTCTGTACCAGAAGAACTCAACAAGATCTCTGTGACCAGTTACGACCAATACAGTACGTTTACACGTATGATGAAAGGTCAGCTACGTATGAATGATGTAGAAATCGTATCGCCCGCAGAGAACACACCTAACCTGCACATTATTAGTGAGAGTGTTGGTGAGCGAACTCTGTCTCTATACCAAAACACTCGTGCAGCAGAGAAAGAGCTGACATTCCACACTAGATATCGTGTAACTATCCCAGACCTTGGCTCAAAGACATTCTCAACCAGCGTAACCCGTAGTTACCTAGATAACCCGCTAACTGCACTTGCGAAGTCGGTTGAACGAGACATGATCGAAGATGAGATGCGTAAGCTTGCAACAAGTCAAATCCTTCGTCAGATGGCTCGACTAAAAGCGAACATCGCAGCTGATAGCATGGATCTGGATGCGCTAGAACATGTTCAAGTGAAAGAGCTTGAGAAACAATACAACATCAAGAACGTCGAAATAGATCCAAGTTCTACTGAAACGACAGAGCCCGTCGAATCAGCTGAACAATAGGTTTATTTGATGCGTATTTTTGCTGACCGCTTATCAGAGCAACTTGCCAAACAGTTGAGTAATGTTTACCTCATTTTCGGTAACGAGCCTCTTCTGTTACAAGAGAGCCGAGAAGCGATTCAAAAGGTTGCAAAACAGCAAGGCTTTGATGAACGTCACCGCTTTGCTATTGATAACAGTCTGGACTGGAATCAAGTCTATGACTGTACTCAAGCATTAAGCCTGTTCTCTAGCCGTCAAATCATCGAGCTTGAGCTGCCGGAATCAGGAGTCAATGCTGCGATAGCCAAAGAGCTACTGGCAATCTCAGAGCATATCCACAGCGATATTCTGTTGGTCTTGATTGGCACGAAGCTAACCAAGGCTCAAGAAAGTGCTAAATGGTTTAAAGCACTGTCTAATCAGGGTCACTGGGTCAGTTGCCTAACGCCAGATGTCAGTCGGTTACCTCAGTTTGTCCAAGCGCGTTGCCGTCAAATCGGTTTAACGCCAGACCCTGAAGCGATTCAAATGCTGGCGCAATGGCATGAGGGTAATCTATTTGCTCTCACCCAAAGCCTAGAAAAACTGGCTCTCCAATACCCAGATGGAAAACTCACGTTAGTACGCTTAGAAGAATCGCTGAGTCGACACAACCATTTTACTCCATTCCATTGGAGTGATGCGTTATTGGCAGGCAAAGGTAACCGAGCACAACGAATCCTGCGTCAGCTAGAAGCTGAAGGTGTCGAACCCGTCATTTTATTACGTAGCATACAACGAGAGCTTGCTCTGCTATTACAAATGCAGCAACAAATGAAACAGATGCCGATTGGTCAGGTCTTCGAAAAACACCGTATCTGGCAATCTAAAAAGCCTCTTTATAACGCCGCGCTAACAAGAGTTTCGATTTCTCAATTACACTCTTTGTTCGCGTTGCTCACTCAAGCTGAATTGATGACAAAAACTCAATATGAGCAGTCGCCTTGGCCACTAATTCATCAGTTAAGCGTAGAGTTTTGTATCCCTTCAGCTTCAATACCATTCCACGCATAAAAGCGTGTTATATTCTAGGGTCGACAGCCCCTAAACAAAGCTAAATTCAGATTAAAGGAACACCCAGTGTTACGTGAAGAACTAAAAGATTTTCTTGCAGACAAAGCCGACGACATGAAAGCAGAATCGATTGTAACTATCGATGTAGAAGGCAAATCAAGCGTTACTGATTACATGATTGTTTGTACTGGCACCTCTAAACGCCATGTTGCCTCTATTGCACAACATGTTGCTGATGAAGTGCGTAAAGCGGGTATGCAACCTCTAGGTATGGACGGTCAGCAAGAAGGTGAATGGGTTGTTCTAGATATGGGCACAAGCATGCTTCACGTTATGCAAGAAGAGCATCGTGAGCTGTACCAACTAGAAAAACTTTGGGGCTAAGCTTTGAAGATCCAGTTAATCGCAGTTGGCACAAAAATGCCAAAGTGGGTTGAAGAAGGGTTTCAAGAATACAAACGCCGCTTCCCTCACGATATGCCATTAGAGCTCATTGAAATTACTGCAGGAAAGCGCGGTAAAAATGCAGATATTGCACGCATTCTTCAAAAAGAAGGTGAAGCGATGCTGGCTGCAGTTCCAAAAGGCAACCGTATTGTCACGCTCGATATCCCAGGTAGAAAGTGGGATACACCTCAACTTGCTGAGCAATTAGAAAGTTGGAAGCTGGATGGACGTGACGTATCTATCCTAATTGGCGGGCCTGAAGGATTAGCACCTGCATGTAAAGCGGCCGCAGACCAAAGTTGGTCTCTGTCTGCGCTTACTCTCCCTCACCCATTAGTACGCGTTATCATGGCTGAAAGCTTGTATCGAGCTTGGAGCATCACTGCTAACCACCCTTATCATCGAGAATAAGCGTTAATGTTACGTAAACGTAGCCAAATCCGCGATTACAAAGCAGAAGCACGACTATTTACTAGCCGTGCTTTTGTTGCGTTTGCGGGGATCATAGTCATGATGTCGATGTTGGTTGTTAACCTGTACAACATTCAGGTCAATCAATACCAAGACTATAAAACTCGTTCTAACGACAACCGTATCAAGGTCGTTCCGATCGCCCCTAACCGTGGTTTGATTTACGATCGCAACGGTATACTTCTTGCCGAAAACCGTCCTGTTTTCAATCTAGAAATCATACCCGAAAAAATTAAAGATATGGATGACACGCTTGCTCGTCTGCAAGCATTAATTGAGATCCCGCCAGAGCGTATCGAGCGCTTTAATCGTGATCGTCGTAATTCACGACGCTTTAAATCAGTACCTATTCTTAATCAACTGTCTGAAGAACAAGTTGCCGTCTTCTCTGTAAACCAACACAAATTCCCAGGTGTTGAAGTTACGGGAACTTTGAAGCGTTTCTACCCTTACGGTGATGTGCTCACTCACGTAATAGGCTATGTATCGCGCATCAATGACCGTGATATGCAGCGCTTGATGCGAGAAGAAAAAGACGCCAATTACCAAGCTACACGTGATATCGGTAAGTTGGGTATTGAGCGTTATTACGAAGATATGTTGCACGGTACAGCTGGCTACCAAGAAGTCGAAGTTAACAGTCGTGGACGAGTGATTCGTACCCTCAAATTTGTCCCTTCGGTTCCAGGCAAAGATATCGTACTTAACTTAGATATCAAGCTACAGCTATACGTACATAAGTTACTTGATGGCCGCCGTGGTTCAGCTATCGTTCTCGATCCGAAAGACAATGGCGTGTTAGCCATGGTATCGAGCCCAAGCTACGACCCAAACGCATTCGTGCATGGTATCTCGTCTAAAGGCTATAACGCGCTACTTCAAGACAAAAACCGCCCTTTGGTTAACCGTGCCACGCTAGGGATTTACCCACCAGCATCGACGATCAAACCCTTCATTGCTGTTGCTGCTCTGCAAGAAGGTGTTATTACACCAAACACTACGCGCAATGACCCAGGCTATTGGAAGATACCAAACTCAAAAACGAGACCATTCCGTGACTGGTTGCGTTGGGGACACGGTGTCGTGGATATAGAAAAAGCGATTGAAGAGTCGGTGGATACCTTCTTTTACCAAATTGCTTATGATCTCGGCATTGATCGCATATCCAAATGGATGATGATGTTCGGCTTTGGTGATTATACTGGCATCGATATCTACGAAGAAAGCAAAGCCAATATGCCAACTCGTGATTGGAAGATGGCCAGACACCGTGTGCCTTGGTATCAAGGTGATACTATTCCAGTTGGTATTGGACAGGGCTACTGGACTGCAACACCCATGCAGATTGCAAAAGCCACATCAGTTTTGGTCAATGAAGGTGAAGTAACCGCACCTCACCTACTTCGTTCAACCATTGATAACGGTCGTCCATTCGATGAACAAATCATGTCGGACATTGAAACTTACCCACCGCTAACCGGGGTTAAGAAGAAGTATTGGGATATCGCTCAGGAAGGTATGAGGCTGGCTAACCACGGTAAAAAAGGCACGGCAAGACGTTCATTCCAGAAAATGTCTTACCAAACCGCTGGTAAATCGGGTACCGCGCAGGTATTCGGCTTAAAAGAAGATGAAGAGTACAACGCGGATGAAATCGCAGAGCACTTACGCGATCACGCCCTCTTTACGGGTTACGCGCCTTTTGAAGATCCTGAAGCCGTCGTGACTATCGTTCTAGAGAACGCAGGTGGCGGTTCTTCTAACGGCGGCCCAGTAGTAAGAAGGATTTTAGACCATATTATCCTTGCAGAAGATTATCAAAGTGAGCCAATTAAATAATGAAACTTGATCCTTCAACTGGACGAAATAGAGCCCTATTCGAAAGGCTGCATATCGACCTGCCGCTTTTGCTTGGCATTCTGGTTTTAATGGGCTTTGCCCTGCTGATCATGTACAGCGCAAGCGGACAAAGCCTTGCGATGATGGACCGCCAGGCGATGCGCATGGCTCTGTCTTTAGGTGTGATGATCTTCCTAGCGCAAATCTCACCTCGTACTTATGAAACCTTGGCACCACTGCTATTTGTAGGTGGTGTCATCTTGCTATTGGGCGTGTTGTTCTTTGGTGAAGCCTCTAAAGGCGCCCAGCGTTGGTTAAACTTCGGCTTTGTTCGATTCCAACCGTCAGAGCTATTAAAGCTCGCGGTGCCTTTGATGCTGGCACGATTTATCGGTAAGCGCTCACTTCCACCAACATTCCAAACATTAGCGATCTCGCTAGTGATGGTGTTTGTACCGACGATTCTAATCGCAAAGCAGCCTGACCTAGGTACATCTATCCTTATCGCCGCATCTGGTATCTTCGTGATATTCCTGGCTGGTATCAGTTGGAAAATCATTGCTAGCGCGGCAATCGCATTAGGGGCATTTATCCCAATCCTATGGTTCTTCTTGATGCGTGAATATCAAAAAGTGCGTGTTAGAACCCTTTTTGATCCTGAATCAGATCCATTAGGTGCGGGTTACCACATCATTCAAAGTAAGATTGCGATAGGTTCGGGTGGTATATCAGGAAAAGGTTGGCTGCAAGGCACTCAATCTCAATTAGAATTCATTCCAGAGCGCCACACCGACTTCATTTTTGCGGTCATCGCCGAAGAATGGGGCATGATCGGTATCTTGTTCTTGCTTGCGATCTACCTGTTTATTATTGGACGTGGCTTAGTGCTTGCGAGCCAAGCTCAAACCGCATTCGGTCGAATGATGGGCGGAAGTATTGTACTGAGCTTCTTCGTTTATATTTTTGTAAACATTGGCATGGTAAGTGGCATTCTACCTGTAGTTGGTGTTCCTCTTCCTCTAGTCAGTTATGGCGGTACTTCAATGGTTACCCTTATGGCTGGTTTTGGTATTTTAATGTCGATACATACACACAGAAAAGCATTCTCAAAGGCGACCTAATCGATGTCTATTACAACGTTTCAAAAAAAAGCATCCTTGGTTGAAGAACTGCCAATCAAAAAAATAGTCTCTATCTTGGGGCTAGCGATTTTAATCAATGGTTGTTCTTCAAAGCAGCCAACAGGCCGCTACGATATTGATTCAGATATTGCACCAGACGCACCGATCTCAGTAGAGCATCTCGAGGATGCTCACCCTCAGTATGAACCTTATAGTTTAGGTGGTAACACGGATTACACTTTACGTGGCGAAGACTACAAGATCGTAAAGAAGACCGAAGGGTTTACTGAGAAAGGCAAAGCCTCTTGGTACGGTAAGAAATTTCATGGCCACTTAACGTCGAACGGCGAGATCTACGACATGTATTCGATGTCTGCGGCGCACAAAACATTGCCAATTCCAAGCTATGTAAAAGTGACGAATACTGACAACAACAAAACGACAATTGTTCGTATCAATGACCGCGGCCCATTCCATGAAGGCCGAATCATTGACCTTAGTTATGCGGCAGCTTACAAGCTCGATGTGTTGAGAACCGGCACGGCAAATGTTGAGATTGAAGTCATTACTGTGGCTATGCCAACCGACGCAAATAAAAAGGCTGCTTTACCGCAATTTATTATTCAAGTCGCAACATCTCCACATGAAGATAGGACCGAAAAGTTAGCGAAAGATCTAGCCGAAAAGCTAGAAGTAGCAACGTTCTTGCAGCCAAATGATGACAACTACCGTCTGATGATTGGGCCATTTCATGACTATGCTCTGACTCAAGAGAAATTAGAACAAGTTAAGCTAATGGGTTACCCGTCAGCTTATATAAAAAAACACACCCTAACTCGCTAATTAATCTAACAGTTACTTCTGGTAATCAGCGCTCTGGTGTGACAGAGTGATTCTGTTAATATATGAATAGTTCACCAAATAATTGCATTTAAAATGATTAAATCTAATAAACTTGTTAAATCGATTTTTGCTACTTCTGTTGCTCTTTCTGCAACGATAGCTACATCGTCATTCGCCGCTCCTATTGTTGTTCCTGATGCTCCTCAAATCGCCGCTAAAGGTTTTGTTCTGATGGATTACCATTCAGGCAAAGTACTAGCAGAGAAAGAGATGAATACTCAGCTTTCTCCAGCAAGTTTAACCAAGATGATGACGAGCTACGTGATCGGCCAAGAGCTCGACCGTGGCAACATCAACCTAAACGACGATGTTGTAATCAGTGAAAATGCTTGGGCTAAAAACTTCCCAGATTCATCTAAGATGTTCGTTGAAGTGGGCACTACGGTTAAAGTTGAAGAATTAAACCGCGGTATCATCATTCAATCAGGTAACGACGCATGTGTTGCTATGGCTGAACACATCGCTGGCTCTGAAGATGCATTCGTTGACCTAATGAACGCTTGGGCAAGCTCTATCGGCATGAAAGACACGCACTTTGCTAACGTGCACGGTCTAGACAACCCGAACCTATACTCAACGCCTTACGATATGGCGCTACTTGGTCAGGCGCTGATTCGCGACGTACCAGACGAGTACCGTATCTACTCAGAGAAGAAATTCACATACAACGGCATCACCCAATACAACCGTAACGGTCTGTTATGGGATAAGAGCATGAACGTTGATGGCATCAAAACGGGCCACACAAGCAATGCAGGTTACAGCCTAGTAAGCTCAGCGACAGAAGGCAAAATGCGCCTAGTGGCTGTAGTTATGGGTACCAAGAATGCGAATGCTCGTAAAACAGAAAGCAAAAAACTGCTTAGCTACGGCTTCCGCTTCTTTGAAACAGTGGCACCACACACAGCCGGTGAAACCTTCGTAGAAGAGAAGATCTGGATGGGTAGCAAGGACACAGTTGCACTGGGTGTCGACGAAGATACTTTCGTAACGCTACCTCGTGGTCAAGCTAAGAACCTGAAGGCAAGCTTCGTTCTTGAGAAAGAGCTAGAAGCGCCAATCAGCAAAGGCGATGTAGTTGGTAAACTATTCTACCAAGTAGACGGTGAAGACGTTGCTGAATACCCACTACTAGCACTTGAAGATGTAGACCAAGGCAGCCTATTCAGCCGTCTATGGGACTACCTAGTTCTTCTGTTCAAGGGTTTATTCTAAACAAGCAAAAGGTTTGTTCTAGGTAAAACCCAAGCTTGTTGTATAGCTAACCTAATGAGTAAGTTCATGATTTACTCATTAGCGAACCAAAAGCCGCCATGTGCGGCTTTTGTTGATCTTGAGTTCGGTGATATTTACACGTAATATTCCGCCTTATTACTCGTGTCTGTTGACCGAACACGCTTTTTATCGACATTTCGCCAATTTGCGAGAGTCTAGCCTTTTGGAGCTAATCATGAACATCAATTCTGATGCAAAACTAAAAGACCTCTTAGAGTTCCCTTGTTCATTCACTTACAAAGTAATGGGCCACGCTAAGCCAGAACTGACTGAGCTAGTACTAGAAGTGATCCAGCGTCATGCTCCTGGTGACTACAGCCCAACGCTAAAACCAAGTGCGAAAGGTAACTACCACTCTGTTTCTATCAATATTACTGCGACTTCAATTGAGCAAGTAGAAACTCTTTATAAAGAACTGGGCGAGATCGAAATCGTTCGTATGGTTCTGTAATCTCCGATTACACATGAAAAACAGCGGCTTATTGCCGCTGTTTTTGTTTAAAGCGCCCTATCTAGCTCAAATTCATTCAACTTAATTTTCAATAAATACAAAGAAAGTTGAAAAACCTTGCAGTCCGTCTGTAGTTAGAATCATGTTTCGCGTTTATAATGCGTTCACTTTATTAATCCTTGAGGGAGTGCAGCTTTGCAAAATAAGCTAATCGTAAAAAAATTAGGCCGTCAGGATTACGAACCTGTATGGAAAGCCATGCATAAGTTCACAGACGAACGCACGGAAGAAGACCTAGACCAAGTTTGGTTGGTTGAACACAACCCTGTCTTCACTCAAGGACAAGCAGGCAAAGCTGAGCATGTATTAAATGCCGGTGATATCCCTGTAATACAAAGCGATCGCGGTGGCCAAGTGACTTACCACGGCCCAGGCCAATTAGTGGCTTACTTTCTGATTAACATCCGCCGCAAGAAATTCGGAGTACGTGATTTGGTTACTCATATCGAGAACCTCGTAATCAATACTCTGAAAGCTTACAATATAGATTCAGCTGCCCGACCTGACGCTCCTGGTGTTTATGTCGATGGCAAGAAAATCTGTTCACTTGGATTACGTATTCGACGTGGCTGCTCGTTCCACGGGTTAGCACTCAACGTCGATATGGACCTGTCTCCATTCCTACGTATTAACCCATGTGGTTACCAAGGTATGGAAATGGCGCAGGTAAGCCAACTCGGCGGACCAAGTGAACTAGAAAACGTTGAGCAACAGTTAATACAAGAGCTCGTAGAGCTACTCGGCTATGACCAAGTAGACATTCAAGCCACCAGTAACATTACAGCAGAAGCATAAAATCATGAGCAAACCAATCCAAATGGAAAAAGGCGTTAAATATCGTGACGCTGACAAAATGGCATTAATTCCCGTAAAGAATATGCCTGCTGAACAGAAAGAAGTTCTACGTAAGCCTGAATGGATGAAGATTAAACTTCCTTCAGACAGCCATCGTATTCAAGAAATCAAATCAGCAATGCGTAAAAACAACCTGCACTCAGTTTGTGAAGAAGCGTCTTGCCCTAACCTAGCCGAGTGTTTCAACCACGGTACGGCAACGTTTATGATTCTTGGCGCTATCTGTACTCGTCGCTGCCCGTTCTGTGATGTTGCCCATGGTCGTCCTGTTGCTCCTGAAGCTGAAGAGCCGAAGAAACTGGCTAAAACAATTCAAGACATGAAACTGAAGTACGTTGTAATCACTTCAGTTGACCGTGATGACTTGCGTGACGGCGGTGCTCAGCACTTTGCTGACTGTAACCGTGAGATTCGCGAACTCAACCCAAATATTCGTATCGAAACACTGGTTCCAGACTTCCGCGGTCGTATGGACGTTGCGCTTGACCTAATGAAAGACAACCCGCCAGATGTTTTCAACCACAACCTAGAGACAGCGCCACGTCTATACCGTAAAGCGCGTCCAGGTGCGAACTACAAGTGGTCTCTTGATCTACTGAAGAAATTCAAAGAGCAGCACCCTGATATCCCAACAAAATCAGGTGTGATGATGGGTCTTGGCGAGACAAAAGAAGAGATCGTTCAAGTACTGAAAGACCTTCGCGAACATGGTGTGACTATGCTGACACTAGGTCAATACCTAGCACCAAGCCGTCACCACTTACCAGTAGAACGCTACGTGCCGCCTTCTGAGTTCGATGAGCTGAAAGAGATTGCTCTAGAGCTAGGCTTTACTCACGCAGCGTGTGGCCCGTTTGTACGTTCTTCTTACCATGCGGACTTGCAAGCTCAAGGTATGGAAATTAAGTAATCACGATTGCTTAACGAACAATGCAAAGGCGCTGAATATTATGTTCAGCGCCTTTTTTCTATCTTGTTCGTGCCGCTATAGCTTTATATTTCGTGCCACTAAGCTTTATATAAAAACAACAAAGCCACTCTTTATGAGTGGCTTTGTGCTTAATATTTCAAGTTCAGAGGAGGTAATTTCAAAAAGCCCAGATAGGGTTCTGCATTAACCGAAAGATGCCCAGATAACCGTTGCTACCAAAATTGGGCACACAAACTTCACATACATTGGCCAAACCTTACCAAACCAACCAAGTTGAAAATCAGGACTGCCTTGTTCAAGCTCTTTCACTTTTGAAGCTCGGCTCCATACCCAACCACCAAACACACAGAACATCAGTGCAGCGACTGGTTGAAGATACTGAGTTGCAATCATCGCTACCATGCCAAACATCGCAGCAAAGTTGTAAACAATCACCACACTAAACAGCGCGATAGCACCACCAATCACCCAGCTTGTTGGCGTTCGTCTAGTATTGAAACGCTCACTCACTAGCGCAACCGGGCCTTCAAGCATCGAAATCGAAGAAGTCAGCGCAGCAATCGTTAGTAGTAAAAAGAACACAATCGCAAAGATCTGTCCAAGCACACCTAAACTATCAAACATCAACGGCAAAACCGTGAATACTAGAGTGTCAGAGCTTAATAGTGAGCCGTCTTCAGCGTAGATTTGAACGCCTTTTTGCATCGCAACAAACATTGCTGGCATCACCACTAATCCAGCAATAAAAGCGACAGCAGTATCCACCAGAGTTACGTTCATCGCCATTTTTGGTAGGTTCTCTTTCTTGCTTAAGTAAGAGCCATAAACCAACATCGAGCAACCGCCAATAGTGAGTGAGAAGAACCCCTGTCCCATTGCCGCCAGAATCAGTTTTCTATCCCACACTTTCTCAAAGTCTGGAATAAGGTAATGTTTTAGGCCTTCCATCGCGCCAGATTGCGTCATGATGTAAACAAACAATAAGCCAAATAAAACAAACAGCGCAGGCATCAAACGAGTCGACCATTTCTCGATGCCTTGCTTAACACCGCCCTGCACAATCAAGATAGTCAGTACATAGAACGCGACGGTACCAAATACGTTGCGCTCAACACTGAAGCCCTTAAACCAATCAGCAATCGCTTCTAGGCCGATAAGATCCGCGACCGCACCAATTAAGAAACAGATCAACCAGCCACCAACAATACTGTAAAACGCCAACACTGCGCTTGGTACACTCAGTCCAACCCAACCGACAAACTCACCGACTTTCTTACCCAAAGGGTTTGTCGTCAAAGATCGCATGCTATCAACTGGGTTTGCTTGGCCGTGACGGCCTATAGCCATCTCAACCACCAACATAGGGAAAGCAACCACGAAGATCATGATCAAATAGACTAAAAGGAAAGCGCCACCACCGTTGCTAGCAACTTGAGTCGGGAAACCCCAAATATTACCCAAGCCAACCGCTGCACCAGCCGCTGCTAAAATAAAACCTAAACGAGAGCTAAAGTGCTCTCTTGAAGAGGAAGATTGTTGGTCCATATCGCCCGCATTAAAAATCAGTGAACTAGTTGAGAAGTACAGTAATAAAAAGCAATGATAGGCACAACCAATAAATGAACAATTCTCTGATTTTTACAATCAATGCGCTATTTAGAACAACAAAATTAACAAAAAACCAGTCTTATCGTTCAATTATAAGCAACAAAGCGAAGCAGTAGGCTTAAGAAGGAAATGGATTGAATTGAGATAAATACTCGCCGTGTGGTTCCATTTATACAAACAAAAAGAGCACCGACCGGTGCTCTTACTATTCATCACTAGACTCGAATTAAATTGTGAAGACTTGGTAATCTTTTAAGTTCGGAATGATTTCATGCAGTTCTTGCTCTTGTTCTGCCATCTCATCAAGTGAATCACAGAACTCATTCGCTTCCTCCTGTACTTGTTGAGAGTGTTCTTTCATTCGCTCTTCAACTTTCAGCTTTAATTCAGCCATACTGTCAGCCAGTTCAGTCAGGTTTAGGCCACCGTCTTGTTTCATTTTTTCTGACATCGCATTAAAAGCGCTAGAGATAAATTCTTGGTTAAAGATTTCTTTCGCCTTCTCGAAATCTTCAGACCAGCCATTGGCCATCGAATCAAAGCTTTCTGCAGGCAACACTAATTCGCCATCTTTGTAATAACGCGCTTCCAGTTCTGCAAAGTAGGTTTTCATTGATTCTTTTACATTATCAAATGACTCAGGTGAATCCAGGCTAGCCGCGATATCATCAATCACGTCATTGGCTAACGCTAAGCTATCGTTGGCCATTTGTTTCGCTCGAGGTAAGTACTCACTCATGTTTTCGCGATATTTCTCAATCGCCGCTTGTTGGTCGGCATCAAGCTCAACCTTCTCACCATGAATATAGAGGTCGTTGTTATCATCAAAAACGGCCGTATCACCATTCACTTGATGGATTTCGACTTTTTGGTCATCAATTCGTAGTTCATTCTTCAAATCAACTCGACACTGAGCAGCAAACGTTGGCAAGCTCACAACAGCGATAACCGCTGTTAGTGATGCAATTAATACATTGTTTTTCATAACATCCTCTCATCAATCTGACAGATTACTATACCCTTGGTATATGCTCCTTTGTCAGAGAAACGTTTTATATCTATTAGTCAGTTAGTTAGTCGATAGAGATAACTTCGTAGCAAAACTGTTTATCTGCGACCTTAAACTCAATCTCATCACCAACTTCTTTACCCATTAGAGCCTGGCCAAAAGGTGCATTTGCCGTCACGATGGCAATCTCATTCTCATTCCACGTGACAGAAAGTCCGCCGACTCTCGGCCCCATAAAAAAGTGTTTATATTTATCATGCTCGTCAATGACCACAACGTAACTGCTCACCGTAACCTTCTCACTATCACGCAACACTAAGTTACGATAACACTGAATATCGTCTTCACACTCTTGTACCCTCACCGCTTGACCATGGGCGAGATACGAAGCTTCTAATGCCAATGTATCGTACTTATGTTCAGGCACTGTCTCTTCATCTGTCGCAGCATCAATAGCGCGTTGAGTAGCAGATTGTGCGATACGTAATCGGGATTCAAGTTGCTCTATGATTATTTGGCGAAGCTCAGACTTATTCATACTATTGGGGTGCTTTTCTATAGGAGCTACAGAATAGAATTAGGTACAATCAGGTGCAAGACATTTGATTCATCAAGCGACGCTATCATGAATGGGCGCCCGCTTTAGCATCAATACGACACTTAATAACTCAGGTAGAACATAAATGATTGAGCAGAAGCTAAAACAAGTATTCGGATTCGACTCACTGCGCAATGGGCAAAAGCAAGTCATTGATAACGTTCTATCTGGTCACTCGACTGCCGCGATATTCCCGACAGGCTCAGGTAAATCGCTGTGCTATCAATTACCAGCATTAGAGTTACCGCACTTAACCTTGGTGATATCGCCACTGTTAGCCTTGATGAAAGACCAACTCGCTTTCCTGCACAGTAAAGGCATTAGCGCAGCGGCAATCGAATCAAGCCAAGACCGACAAACCACACAACAGGTTATGCAGTCAGTGCGTAACGGTGACACCAAGATCCTCATGATCTCCGTCGAGCGCTTGAAGAACGAACGCTTTCGTCAGTTTATCTCCCAAGTGTCGATCTCACTGCTTGTGGTCGATGAAGCGCACTGTATTTCAGAATGGGGACACAACTTCAGACCCGACTACCTGAAGCTTCCTCAATACCAAAAACAGCTCAATATTCCTCAGGTTCTACTACTGACAGCCACTGCGACTACAGCGGTTATCCAAGATATGAAGTCAAAGTTTGAAATTGATGAGGAGCGCGTTGTGGTTACGGGTTTCTATCGTCAAAATCTCGATCTGTCGATTCAACCTTGTGAACAAACCAGTAAGCTAGAAACCTTGTGCAATGTGGTTAACCAAGCTTCTCTCGCTCCGACTATTGTTTATGTCACCCTTCAACAAACGGCAGAGATGGTGGCTCAGCAGCTTCGCAATGCTGGCGTTAATGCAGTGGCTTACCATGCGGGTCTTAAGCCTGAAAATAGAGATGCTATTCAACACCAATTCATGAATGATGACGTGAGCTGTATCGTCGCAACTATCGCGTTTGGTATGGGCGTGGATAAGTCCAACATTCGCCGAGTGATTCACTTTGACTTACCAAAATCGATCGAAAACTACTCACAAGAGATCGGCAGAGCTGGTCGAGATGGGCAAGCGTCTGAATGTATTTTACTGGCTAACAAACACGGTTTAAGCACACTCGAGAACTTCGTTTTTGGTGATACGCCAGACAACATATCGATCCAAGCGGTATTAAAAGAGATCTACGAAAATCAAAACATTGGCGCTTCTGGCTCGAATCAATGGGAGATCATGCTTAATCAACTATCACGTGAATCCAACATTCGTCAGTTACCGCTAAAAACACTACTGGTGTATCTCGAAATTGAAGGTGTGATTGAGCCCAAGTACAGCTACTTCGCAGACTACAAATTTAAGTTCATTCGTCCGAAACAGCAGATCACAGAGCAATTTCAAAGTGAACGTCGTCAATTTGTCGAAGCGATTTTCCAATGCTCTCCTCAAGCAAGAGTGTGGTGCCAAGTCGACTTCGATGCGCTTTGGACACACTTCCAAGCCGATCGTCAGCGTGTGATTGCAGCTATCGACTACTTCAATGAACAAGGTTGGATTGAACTAGAAAGCAAGCAGATCACCGATGTCTACGCTATCCACAATACCTCTGAAGATATGATGCAACTGTCAGAGCGCCTTACTCAGTTGTTTAAAGCAAAAGAAAACAGCGAGATAAACCGTCTTAACCAGATGCTGAACTTCTTTGAGGCGGATACTTGCCTAAGCTCACGCCTTGCGAGTTATTTTGCCGATGATAAAGCACCAACAAACTGCGGTCACTGCTCTGTATGCCGAGGAAAAGTAGCAATCTTACCAACCGTTGATGTTGAACCTGTCGATGATGAGACGGTGATGGCATGGATAAATGAGTTCATTTCCAACAGCCAACAACTGATTACCGATGAGGCAATTACTCGCTTCTTATGTGGAATCGCCACCCCGCTGTCAACCAAACTCAAAGCCAGTAAAATGGTCGGTTACGGCAAGCTAGAGCAGCAACCGTTCAGTGATACCTTAGCGCGAGTAAAACAACTTCCTAGGTAATTCTTACTTATAAAAAACCGACTAGGCTATGAAGCGTAGTCGGTATTCATCTCACTCATTATCTTTAAAAGAAGCTCAACTGACGCATTTGGTCTTTGGGTTGCAGCATTACACTTAAACCAAGTAGGCGTATCTCTCGCCCTTGTTGTCTTTTCAGTATTTCACTAAGCAGCTCTTTGAAGTGTTCACGATCGAGAGAGGCGTGGATGTGCTCAATCGTGGTTTGTTGAAAGTCGGCGAACTTGAGCTTAATGCCCTGCTTGATGATCGCTTTGCTTGGACTAGCCTTTTCTAAGCGAGTCTCGAGTTCAGGAAATAACTTGTCTTCGATTACCTGCCAACATTCAGCGTAAGTTGAAATATTTTGAGTGAAGGTGCGCTCTACGCCTACCGATTTTCGCTCGCGCTCGATGATAACTTCTCGATCATCAATGCCATGACTGCGCTTCCAGAGTGATGCACCTTGACGGCCAAACTTGAGTAGCAGGTCTCGATAGTCAGACTCTTTAATATCCTTACAAGTAAAGAAACCTGCTTGATGCAGCTTTTCAATGCTCACCTTGCCAACACCGGGAATCTTTTCAAGTGGTAGCTCATCGATCACTGATTGCACGTCTTGTGGAGGGATAACAAACTGACCATTGGGCTTATTCAGATCCGAGGCCACTTTCGCCAAGAATTTAATCGGTGCAATTCCTGCAGAAGCTGTCAGGTTCAGTTCGTTCCAGATATCACGGCGAATAGACTCGGCAATAAGTGTTGCTGAACCATGACACCGCTTAGAATCGGTGACATCAAGGAAAGCTTCATCCAAAGAAAGAGGTTCAATGATTGATGTGTATCGAGAGAAGATTTCGCGGATCTTTTTAGATATCTCGACATAGACCGACATTCTTCCCGGCACAACCAATAGATTAGGACAAAGCTGCAGGGCTTTTCCGGTAGGCATTGCAGAGCGAACACCAAACTTGCGGGCTTCGTAATTACAGGTACTCAAAACACCGCGTTGCTTTTCATGCCCACCAACAGCTAACGGGCGATTTCGGTAAGCAGGGTTATCACGCATTTCTACAGCAGCGTAAAAACAATCCATATCAACATGAATTATTTTTCTTACTTTCTCTTCACCCGCGCTACACATCTAGGAATCACTCGACCTTACAACTGTATCTATAAACAGTATAATCCAATTATTATCAGATTTAAAACGATCTCGAGTCCAGCTAAAGAGGTTTCTCTTCAATAGCCATGAGCTCTTCTGATACTATTGTTAACGAGTATTTAGTCTATAAGTAGGGATCGCTTGTGAGTGAAAAAATACTAGTAGTGGAAGATAGCCGAGCATTTCGCAACTACCTGTACCAACAGCTGAAAAATAGCGGTTATGAGGTAGCAGTTGCTGAATCGATTGCAGAAGCAAAAAACATCTTGGAACAAGAGACGGATTTCTTGTGTGCCGTATTAGATTACTGCTTACCTGACGGGCAAGACGGTGAGATCATTGATCTCGTCTTAGGCTATCAACAGAAAATCATTGTCCTGACCGGGATGTTCGACAATCAACTGCGAGAGCAAGTCCTAGCCAAAGGCGTTATCGATTACATACTTAAAGACAGTATGTCATCAGTAAGCTACCTACTTCCCCTGGTTCAAAGAATTTCGAATAATCGCCATCACAAAGCATTGGTTGTCGATGATTCAGCGGTCGTTCGCCGTTACATAGCTCAACTTCTAGAACACCAATATATCCAAACTATCCAAGCCGAAGATGGCGAACAAGCATTAAAGCTCCTTCATAACGATCCCGATATTACGTTCGTTGTTACAGACCATGATATGCCGAAGAAAGACGGTATAGCGATGATCCGTGAGATACGACGCGATCACGACAGAAACCAGTTGGCTATTCTAGGGTTATCAGGCAGCGATGATCGCACCATGACAGCTCGATTCCTTAAAGCGGGGGCTAACGACTTCCTTTACAAGCCTTTTAACCAAGAAGAATTTTTTTGCCGTATCCATCAACTGCTTGATATGAAAGAAGCGGCCAACGAGCTATTTCGACATGCCAACGAGGATGCTCTTACTGGCTTATGGAACCGTCGTTACCTGTTCAATCAAACATGTAAAGGTTGTGAGCAGCGCAGTATAGCCATGATGGATATCGACTTCTTCAAGAAAGTGAACGACACCTACGGTCACGATGGTGGTGATGCAGTCCTCGTGGAAGTCGGCAAGATCATCAAAGACCATTTTAAAGATGATGTTGCTGTACGCTTCGGTGGCGAAGAATTTTGTATTCAGTCGTGTGGTTCGTTTGAGAGCTTTGTTGACAACTTAGAGTCCATGAGAGAAGCCATTGAAAGCCATGTTGTTGAGCATGACTCTCAAAGAATCAAGGTCAGTATCAGTATCGGCGTAACCGATTTAGACGCGAAGCTAGATGAGCAGATCAAAGCCGCTGATGAGCTTCTTTATACGGCAAAAGAGCAAGGTAGAAACCAACTAGTGTTTGCGCGTAACAGCATGCAAATCGAACAATAGTCATTCGCCTCTGTTTCCATTTTTGGTATACCAAGATTAATTGCTAGACCTCAAAACTAAAAAAGCTCAAGACGATAATCTTGAGCTTTTCAATTTGAGGGCATAGATAACTCTATCCCCTATGACTGTCACCAATTAAGCGATACGGTCTTTACTCCAAGCCGCTTCTTTTTGTTGACGCTCAGCCAGCTTCTCTTCACGGTAAGCTTCACGTGCTTCACGCTTCTTACGCGCGTCACAAGGTTCAGGGCAGTTACATACTTTATCAATACCAACAGCACCTAAACCGCCACAGCTACCTTTCACAACTTTCTTTTGGATAATGTAGCCAATTGACATCGCTGCGATTACTGCAAGAAAAACACCAAATGTAATCAGAAATGTATTCATAATTATCTCGCTTACCTTATTTACCTAAGTATGGCTTAAATGCTTCAGAAGCAATTTCTTTAAAGCCATCTGCTGTTTTTACCACCATGAACACTGGGATGTTATGTTGGTTTGCGACTTCCATTCCTTTTTCCTCACCTAAGACCATAAGGCCCGTAGATAAGCCGTCTGCAGTCATTGAAGACGGGTTTAAAACAGTCACAGAAACCACTTTATGGTGAAGAGGCTTTCCTGTTTCAGGGTTGATGATGTGTGAGTAACGAACACCATCACGTTCAAAATAGTTACGGTAATCACCAGAGGTTGCGATAGCCATATCACCCGGCTCGATGATCTCTTGGATATTACGCTCATCAACGCTTGGTTTCTCAATCGCGATACGCCAGCCCACGTTCTCACGGTTTAAACCTTTCAGACGAATTTCGCCACCAACTTCAACCATGTAGTTGTGAATACCGATAGAATCAAGGTAGTCAGCGACGACGTCAACACCCCAACCTTTTGCAATCGTGGATAGATCGACATACAGGTTAGGTAGGTCTTTCTTCAACATGTTGCCTTCAACACTAAGATGATGGATACCAATCTTAGCCTTGCGAGCCGCCAGCTCTTCATCTGATGGCACAACTTCAGGACGAGCTTCAGGACCAAAACCCCATAAGTTAACTAACGGACCAACCGTTACATCCAGAGCTCCTTCAGTAAGACCGTTCAAACGAATCGCTTCTTTCACAACCGTCGCTGTTTGCTCAGATACTTCGAACGCATCCGCACCTTTATGCTGGTTGAAACGGCTTAATTCGGAATCTTCACGGTAAGTCGACATCTGGTCGTTTACTTCTTCAAGTAGACGATCGATCTCTGTATGAACTTCATTAGACTCAGGAAATTCATCACCATTGATGTATTTAATATTGTAACTCGTGCCCATCGTTGGGCCACTCAAATGCACTTGCTCTCTTGACTGCTCACAGCCCGCAAGAAAAATCAAAGAAGTTAATGCAACAAGCCAAATTCTCACTTGCTTACTCCTGTCTAATGTTGAGGATTTATATAAGGAAAAATAAGAGTAAAAAATAGGTATTTTGAATGCCTTACTCTTTCTTATATAAGCCAGTATGTTGTCAAAAGCTGTCTTAGAAAAACAAATGGCTGACTCGTAGGAGTCAGCCATAATATCAATCACTTAAGTGGATTAACCACCGAAGTCATCTAGTAGGATGTTTTCATCTTCTACACCAAGATCTTTCAGCATGCCGATAACAGCAGCGTTCATCATCGGTGGACCACACATGTAGTACTCACAATCTTCAGGAGCTTCGTGATCCTTCAGGTAGTTTTCGTACAGTACGTTGTGGATGAAACCAGTGTAACCGTCCCAGTTGTCCTCTGGTTGAGGATCAGACAGTGCACAGTGCCACACGAAGTTTTCGTTTGCAGCCGCTAGGCCATCGAAATCTTCAATGTAGAACATCTCACGCTTAGAACGCGCGCCATACCAGTAAGACATCTTACGAGTAGACTTAAGACGCTTAAGTTGGTCGAAGATATGAGAACGCATAGGCGCCATACCTGCACCACCACCGATGAATACCATTTCATTGTCTGTGTCTTTAGCAAAGAACTCACCAAATGGACCAGAAATAGTACATTTGTCGCCTTCTTTAAGAGACCAGATGTATGAAGACATAACACCAGGAGCTACGTCAGGGTTGTTTGGCGGCGGAGTTGCGATACGCACGTTAAGCTTGATGATGCCTTTCTCTTCTGGGTATGAAGCCATAGAGTAAGCACGGATCGAATGCTCTTTAACGATAGACTCATAACGGAACAAGTTGAACTTATCCCAGTCACCACGGTATTCCTCAGGAATATCGTAATCTGCGTATTTCACGTGATGTGGTTCAGCTTCAATCTGAATGTAACCACCCGCGCGGAACGGAACTTCTTCACCTTCAGGGATCGCTAGAGCAAGTTCTTTGATGAAAGTAGCTTCGTTGTTATTCGAGATAACAGTACATTCCCACTTTTTAACACCAAAGATATCTTCGTCTAGTTCAATCTCCATGTCAGTTTTCATAGCAACTTGACATGCAAGACGTTCGCCTTCGCGAGCTTCACCTTTTGTGATGTGATCAAGTTCAGTTGGAAGGATGTCGCCACCACCAGACTTAACTTTTACACGACACTGACCACAAGAGCCACCGCCACCACAAGCAGAAGATACGAAGATACCAGCGCCAGCCAGGGCACCAAGTAGCTTGCTACCAGGTTGAGTAACGATCGCCTTTTCAGGGTCGCCGTTTACTGAAATAGTGATGTCACCTGATGGTACTAACTTAGACTTAGCGAAAAGAATCACTAGTACTAGAGCCAGTACAATAATGGTAAACATCGCTACGCCAAGAATAATACTAAACATTTGTTATTCCTTATTACTGGGTGCTTACCCTACAGTTGAACACCAGAGAAAGACATAAAGCCTAACGCCATCAGACCAACAGTAATGAACGTGATACCAAGGCCACGAAGACCTGGAGGTACGTCAGAGTACTTCATCTTCTCACGGATACCCGCAAGAGCAACGATAGCTAACATCCAACCCACACCAGAACCGAAGCCGTAAACAACAGATTCAGCAAAGTTGTAGTCACGAGTTACCATGAAAGATACACCACCAAAGATTGCACAGTTAACTGTGATCAGTGGAAGGAAGATACCTAGTGCGTTGTACAAAGGTGGGAAGAAACGGTCTAGAACCATCTCTAGGATTTGTACAAGTGCCGCGATAACACCGATGAATGCGATGAAGTTAAGGAAACTTAAATCGACACCTTCAACAAGCGCGTTTTCTTTCAGGATGTGTGTGTAAACAAGGTTGTTTACAGGAACAGCGATTGTAAGTACTACAACTACCGCAACACCAAGACCAAAAGAAGTTTTAACTTTCTTAGATACCGCTAGGAATGTACACATACCTAGGAAGAAAGAAAGCGCCATGTTTTCGATGAAAATCGATTTAACTAGCAGACTAATATAATGTTCCATGACTACCTTACCCCTTCGCTTCTACTTGTTCTGGTTTGAACACACGAATTGCCCAAATCAAGAAACCAATTAGGAAGAATGCAGAAGGTGCTAGAAGCATCAAGCCGTTTGGCTGATACCAACCACCGTTGCTCACTAGAGGTAGTACTTCCATACCAAATAGTTTGCCAGAGCCTAGAAGCTCACGGAAGAAACCAACAGTGATAAGAACGAAACCGTAACCAAGACCGTTACCAAGACCATCGATTAGAGATGGGATTGGCGCAGACTTCATTGCGAATGCTTCAGCACGACCCATTACAATACAGTTAGTAATGATTAGGCCTACGAATACAGATAGCTGCTTAGATATATCGTATAGGTATGCTTTAAGCACTTGGTCTACCACGATTACTAGTGATGCGATAATTGCCATCTGAACGATGATACGCACACTGTTAGGAATGTGGTTACGGATCAAAGAAACGAAGAAGTTAGACAGAGCAGTAACGAACATTACCGCGATAGTCATAACAAATGCTGTTTCTAGCTTAGTGGTTACCGCAAGAGCAGAACACACACCAAGAACCTGTAGCGCGATTGGGTTGTTGTCCAACACCGGCGCTAAGATGCTCTTTTTAATTTCTTTTGCACTAGACATTAGTTCAGACCTCCGTCACGAACTTTTGCTAGGAACGGACCAAAGCCCATATCACCTAACCAGAAGTCAAATGTATGTTGAACACCAACGCTAGTCAGTGTTGCACCAGAAAGGCCATCTACACCGTGCTCAGAACCTTGAGGAGCGCCACCTTTAACAACCTGAATAGCAGGTTTGTGGTTTTCGTCGAATAATTTCTTACCAACGAATTGAGCGCGCCAAGATGGGTTCTCAACTTCACCACCAAGTCCAGGAGTTTCACCTTGCTCGTAGTAAGTGATACCAGAAACTGTGTTGCCATCAGTTTCTACCGCAACGAATGCGTACATCATTGACCATAGACCGTTACCGTGAACAGGGATGATAACTTTAGAAGTTTCAGCGCCATCTTTCACAAGGTATACAGTACCCGTGTTAGCACGACGAAGGATCTTAGCGATGTCATCTTCAGCTGAAAGCTTGATTGACTGAGCTGGATCTTTTGCCGCTTTACGTTGGTCGTATGCAGCAGCATCGCCGTCAACGAAATCGCCAGTAGCGAAATCAACTAGACGAGGTTCAATGTTCTCTGCGTACAGTTCAGGGATATTACCCGCAAGTTCAATGCCCGCAACTTCAAGGATCTTAGTTTGCTGATCCAGAACTGCGTTAGCTTGTTGCTTAGGTTTAAGAACAACTGCAGCTGTTGAAACGATGATTGAGCACACTAAGCTCAATGCGATAACAACAAACAGCGTCTTTTTAATGCTATCGTTATTACTTGCCATAGCGCGCTAGTCTCCGCTTAATGTTCTTCTCGATTACAACGTGGTCAAACAGAGGAGCAAATAGGTTTGCGAATAGGATCGCAAGCATCATGCCTTCTGGGTATGCAGGGTTAACTACACGAATCATTACACACATTGCGCCGATTAGGATGCCGTACCACCACTTACCACCATTGGTAAATGACGCTGATACAGGGTCTGTTGCCATGAAGAACATACCAAATGCGAAGCCACCTAGAACTAGGTGCCAGTGCCAAGGCATGCTGAACATTGCGTTAGTGTCAGAACCGATCACATTAAACAATGTTGATACAGCAATCATACCGATCATAACACCAGCAATGATGCGCCATGAAGCAATGCCCATGTATACGATCATTGCAGCACCGATCATAAGTGCAAGCGTTGATACTTCACCGATAGAACCTGGAATGTTACCAATGAATGCGTCCATCCAAGTGATCGTCTCACCAGATACCGTGTTCATTAGCGCGCTACCACCGCCTTGAGCCCATTGGCTAAGCGCTGTTGCACCAGAGAAACCATCAGCTGCAGTCCAAACTACGTCACCAGAAATCTGAGCAGGGTATGCAAAGAATAGGAACGCACGGCCAGCAAGTGCAGGGTTTAGGAAGTTACGACCCGTACCACCGAAGATCTCTTTAGCGACTACAACACCGAAGGTAATACCTAGTGCTGCTTGCCATAGAGGAAGTGTTGGCGGAACAATAAGCGCGAACAAGATAGAAGTAACAAAGAAACCTTCGTTAACTTCGTGCTTACGCACCATACAGAACAGTACTTCCCAGAAACCACCAACGATAAAGACCGTCGCGTAGATAGGTAAGAAGTAAGTCGCACCCAAGAGCATCTTGCTGCCAACACCTGCATCGGCTCCTAAGGAGGCTCCAAGCATTTCGGTTAGCCAGTAGTGCCAGTTACCATCAATGATAGAAACTAGTTCTGCACCTGAATACATGTGGTTTAGTGCTGCAATAGCTTGACCACCTGCGTTGTACATACCCCAGAACATTGCTGGGAATACCGCAAGCCAAACCATGATCATGATACGTTTTAAGTCAACGCTATCACGGACATGCGAGCTTTTCTTTGTAACTGTACCTGGTGTGTAGAAAAGTGTTGCTGCAGCTTCGTAAAGCGCAAACCACGTTTCGTGTTTACCACCTGGTTCAAAATGATGCTCGATGTCTTCAATAAACTTTTTAAGGCCCATGAAAATTACCCTTCCTTCACAATTGTATCTAGGCATTCACGAAGTAACTGACCGTACTCGTACTTACCAGGACATACAAAGGTACACAGTGCTAAATCTTCTTCATCTAGCTCTAGCGCACCAAGTGCTTGTGCACTATCAACGTCGCCAGCACATAGATCGCGAAGCAGCAAAGTAGGCTCCATATCTAATGGCATTACTTTCTCGTAGTTACCAATTGGAACCATAGAGCGATCACTACCGTTTGTTGTCGTTGTCATGTTGAACAACTGACCTTTAAACAGGTGACCAAGGAATGAACGAGTAACAGAGAACTTGTTCTTACCAGGCATAGCCCAGCCAAATAGCTCTTTATCACGACCTTCACGAAGAACCGAAACCTGTTGATGGTAACGGCCAAGGTAAGCATGTGGACCTGAAGCGTGAACACCAGATAATACTGAACCTGAGATCAGGCGAACTTCACCTGGCATCAACTCGCTGTCCGTCAACTCTTCAAGGCTAGCACCAATTTGAGTACGAACTAGGCGTGGGTTATTAACTACTGGACCAGCCAGAGAAACAACACGCTCAGAGTAAATCTCACCAGTAAGGAACAACTTACCGAATGCGATAACGTCTTGGTAGTTAATGCTCCACGCTACATTTTGTGCATTTACCGGGTATAGGTAATGCATATGCGTGCCTGCAAGACCTGCAGGGTGTGGGCCATCAAAAACATGTTCTTCAACGTTAGACTGAGCTGAACGAGGTAAGCTAGTACCTTTTTTACAAACGTACACTTTACCGTTAGTCAGAGTTGAAAGAAGATCTAAACCAGCAACGAAAGCATCAGACTGCTCGTTAATGATTAATTCTGGCTCAGCTGCTAGCGGATTAGTATCCATAGCAGTAACGAAAATAGCCTGAGTTTCAGAATCAACTGCTGGAACCTTGCTGAACGGACGAGTTCGCAAAGCGGTCCATGCGCCAGACTCAACTAACTGAGCTTTAACCGTTTCACGGTCAAGACTTGCTAGTTGGTTAGCTTCATAGCTATTGAACGTGATTTGCTCATTGCCTGCTACTTCAATCACTACTGATTGAAGAACACGCTTAGCACCACGGTTCACTTCAATAACTTTACCGCTTGCTGGAGAAGTAAATACAACACCTGGGTTCTTTTTATCTGCAAAAAGAACTTGGCCTTTCTTGACTTCATCACCAACGCGAGCATGCATCGTAGGACGCATACCAACGTACTCTTCGCCAAGCAAGGCGACTTTAGTGATGGACTTACCATCATTAATCACCTGGGATGGAGTTCCTGCGATAGGAAGATCCAAACCCTTCTTTATTGTAATCATACGCACTTGCACTACTTTATCGGGAAAAAGATTCTTTTAATTGCGTAAATTCAGGACGTTTTAAAATCGCCCTTAGACACGACATTACAGTGTCCGGTTTTGGTAAATTCGAGATACCAAAATCGCAACATTACATTAATAAACTCATCACAAATATTATGTGAGATTTATCAGGTGCCGTATTCTAGCATTTTTTGACAACTTGATGCCATGACCAATAACTTGAATACCGCGTTTATTTGGTGAAATTTGAAGCATATGGACTCTCAAATATGTATAAATTTGACGAGCCGCACAGATAAAATGGCTTTTGAAACGTGTTTTAAACAAGAGATTAATACTCTGTCACAAACTATTATTTTACGAGTTATGTTGAAACACTGTTAATAAAAACATTACTCATTGTAGGTATTTTTAGTCGTTCAAATTGCCATCAGTTTGAGTGATATAACAACGAAAAACACATAGGTTTGGCGACAAAAAAGGCGGCATCACCACCTTTTGTCAATATGCTCGCTGTGTTACTTGCCACCACCCATACACATAGGGCTGTCTGGCACGTTATCGAGCTGCTTCATCCATTCATCTTTTGTATAAGTGTGAATGGACAGTGCGTGAATATTATTCGCTAGCTCTTCTGAAAGAGCTTTATTTACCGCTCGATGACGAGCAATAAGACGCAAACCTTCAAACACATCGCTGACAACAATCACTTTGAAATGACTCTCAGAACCAGCCGGAACATTGTGCATATAGCTCTCATTGACCACGTTTAAATGACTTGGTGAAAACTCATTGTGCAATTTTGTTTCGATAACTTCTTGGATCATTGTGATTCCTTAATAACGTATTGGCATTATCCGTGGGATGAGTATAAACCCTAAGCGGTCGACTGTCTGAGTATTTGATAGCGAATGGCGTAGGTTTGCTTGAGTTTTTTCTATCTTGTTCAGCCTGCATTTGAGACAATATCTTTGTTATTTCTTACATAAGTATCTCAAGCAATGAAAACCGAACTTACCCTTCACGATAGAACTTTAACCTTACATCGTTTCCCGAAACGTTCAAATGAAACCCTTCAAGCTTGGGATGCGGGCGACGAATACCTGATCAGTCATGTTGAAGAGATGAACCTCGAACCTGGCAAACACATCCTGATCATGAACGACAGCTTCGGTGCCCTATCCGCTTGGTTCTCGAAAGATCATGATGTCACTATGATGAGCGACTCATTTATCTCTCACCGTGGTGCCCTGAAAAACTTGCAGCGCAATCAAAGTAACCGAGTGAACTTCTTGAACACGATGGATGATATCCCACACGGTATCGATCTTGTGATCATGCAGCTGCCAAAAACAAATCGTCACCTAATCTGGCAATTGAGTCAGCTACGCCAGGCATTGCCTGAAGGCTGCCAAGTGATCGGCGTCAACAAGGTAAAAGAGATTCACACCTCTACGCTTAACCTGTTCGAAAAATACCTAGGCGAAACCAAAACATCACTAGCGAAGAAAAAACACCGCTTAGTATTCTCGTATCCAAACTGCCAGCCAATTCAAACGGTAGAGCCTTTTGTTGAATGGGATGTAGACGGTGAAGATATCCGCCTGAAAAATTTACCAAATGTTTACTCAGGGGAAGCACTCGATCAAGGCGCTCGCTATATGCTAGAGCACATCCCTCAAGATCCTGAGCTACGTCATATCATCGATCTTGGTTGTGGCAACGGTGTATTGAGTGTAAAAGCAGGGCAATTGAACCCACAAGCCCGTATCACCTGTGTGGATGAAAGCTTTATGGCGGTGGAATCGGCGCGCCAAAACGTCAAAGATAACCTTGGTGAAGAAGGCAACTTCCAGTTCATCGCCAACAACTGTTTAGATGGCTTCAAGAAAAACAGCACCTACTTAGTGATGTGTAATCCTCCATTCCATCAGCAACAAGCGATTACGGATCACATTGCGTGGCAAATGTTCTGTGATGCAAAGCATGTTCTAAGCAATGGAGGCAAATTAATTGTTATTGGCAACCGACACCTCGGATACGATGTCAAACTAGCAAGACTATTTGGTGAAGCTAACGTTGAAACGCTTGAACTAAACCAAAAATTTGAGATATTACAAGCAACAAGAGAACCTGCGAATTTTAATAAATAAGCAGAAACGACTTCACAAGAATTTAAGATACCGAGCTTCTGGTGTGAATTTAGAAAGGATAAAGGAATGAAAAAACTGATTTTGGCTGCTTCTATTATGGCTTTGACAGCATGTTCAGCCCCTCAGCAAGAACAGATCAATGTAATGCCAGAAGCTTCACTAAGCTCAAGCAACCTTGTACAAGGCAAAACATACACACTAACCAGTAAAGATATTCGTGCCGCTCAATATGTTGCATTGGTTGATAGTGGCCGTTCAAACATTCAGCCAATTCACGCTAAGCAAAACATGCGTATTTCTCTAGAAAATGCTGTTGCACAGCAGTTAGAGTCTCAAGGTTTTCGTGCGAGCGTAAACAGTGAAAACTCGATTGTTTTAGAGATTCAAGAAGCACTCGTTACCGTAGAGCACACCATTATGGAAAACAAAATGGACGGTAAAGTAACGCTTGAAGTTACCGCTGAAACGCCTGAAGGCAAACTAGTTAAAACATTCAACGGCACTGCAACACGCACTGGTGCATTGAGTGCATCTAACGACGACATCTCTATGGTTCTTAATGACGTGATCAACTTGGTTCTTACTGAGATCGCTAACGACCAAGAGCTACAAACTTACATGAAGGAACGTTTCTAATGGGTCGTATTTTATCTTCTATCGCATTAATGCTAGTGAGCGTGAGCGTTTGGGCTGGTCCTAAAGTAAACGTGGAAACAACATTAGGCGACTTCACTATTGAGCTTAACCAAGAACAAGCACCGGTTAGTGCGGAGAACTTCCTAAAATACGTTGCTGACGGCAGCTACGAAGGCACTATCTTCCACCGTGTTATTCCTGGCTTTATGGCTCAAGGTGGCGGCTTCGATCAAGAGATGAATCAACAAGCAACTTACGCTCCTATCAAGAATGAAGGCAGCAATGGCTTGAAGAACGATACAGCAACAATCGCGATGGCTCGTACTAATGCGCCAGATTCTGCAACTCGTCAGTTCTTCATTAACTTCTCTGATAATGACTTCTTGAACGCAAAAGGTAGCAACCCAGGCTACGCTGTATTCGGCAAAGTAACTGAAGGTTTTGATGTTGTTCAAAAGATGGCAACGATTCCAACCAAGCGAATGGGCCGCATGTCAGACATACCAGTTGACCCAATCGTCATCACTAAAGTGACCCTTCTTAAGTAATCCAATCTAACGCCCTTATTTCTTAAGGGCGTTTTTCTACACAAGGACGCCCTATGTCATCAGGCACTCCCTCTCTTTCTTGGATGCAGACTTTCCGCAGCTACCTAGATAAACGCCTACTTTGGGTGTTTATGCTCGGCTGTTCGAGTGGCTTCCCATGGGTTCTTATTGGATCCAATATGTCTGGTTGGCTAAAAGATGCAGGTTTAACGCGTGCTGCCATCGGCTACTTTGGCAGTGTGTTTGCCGTGTATGCGATTAACTTTCTATGGGCACCATTGGTAGACCGAGTAAAACTGCCGGTGCTTCACGCAATACTCGGCCAGCGACGCAGTTGGATCTTTTTCTGCCAATCCATTGTTTTAATCGGTACCTTATTCATCGCAGGCGTCAATCCCGCAGAGAACTTGGCGTTTACTTCAATGTTGGCGCTCGCTATTGCCATTGCCTCAGCCACGCAAGACATCGCGATTGATGCATTTCGTATTGATACCTTCCCAAAATCCGAAGCATCAAAACTGCCGCAAGCTTCTGCAATGGCCGTAATTGGTTGGTGGACGGGGTATTCTCTACCAGGCTACCTTGCCTTTATTAACGCAGACTCAATCGGTTGGAATGGCGTGTATTACGGAATGGCAGGCGTCGTTATCGTACTAATGCTGTTTACTCTTTTTGTCGGAGAGCCAAATACACAACGCGAAGCCCTACAAGAACAGGCTCAGCAACGCCACAATAAGGTTGTCGGTTCGAAAGTCGTGGCTTGGTTCAGTGTTACCGTGTTAGAACCGTTTTATGACTTCTTCAAACGAAACGGAGTTCAAGTTGCCATCACCCTACTGCTGTTCGTATTCCTATTTAAGATAGGTGAAGCCTTCCTAGGTCGCATGTCGATCACCTTCTATAAAGAGATAGGTTTCAGTAACGAACAGATCGGCCACTATTCGAAGTTAATTGGTTGGGGCGCAACCATATTCTTCACTTTGGTAGGCAGCGTCTTCAATGTAAAATTCGGCATTGTACGCGGACTGATGATTGGCGGTGTTGCCATGGCAGCCAGTAATCTAATGTTTGCATGGATCGCTCAAGCAGGCCCAAGTGAAACACTGTTCTTGGCAACGATTATTGTCGATAACTTCACGACCGCCTTTTCAACAGTAGCTTTTGTCTCTTTCTTAACGTTATTAACTGGGCAGGCCTTCTCTGCAACCCAATATGCATTACTCGCATCCTTGGGTAACTTCGGTCGAACAACACTGGCTTCATTTAGTGGTGAATTGGTCGATTACCTCAATGATTGGTCAACCTTCTTTATACTGACCGCACTTATGGTGATTCCAAGTTTGATCATGCTCTACTCGTTACGCCACTTTTTCACGGATTTATTAGAGAAAGCCAAAACTAACCAAGAATAGAGTCAAAGAAAACAAATAAGAAGAGGGTAGCATTGATCTACCCTCTTCTACGTTCTGTCTTCAGATCTAGTCTGTTGTTTCACTGACAATTAGGTTAAAACCCGTACCCATCGAATCATCAATCGCCACGACTTGATACACCACACCATCAGCTAAGGTTGCGGGCGCAGAGTCGATAGCCACAACTGACGGCTGACCCGCTACAGTAATCGTCACAAAGTAAGACCCCGCCGCAACATAAATGCCATTCGCATAATCTCTGAATTTCACATCACTTAGCGCCGGAGTGCTACCAGAGATCCCCGCGTTTTCTGTTAAGTAAATATCCACCGAAGCCGCTATTGGGTTAGCAGCGGCGTGGGTAATGTTTAGCACTGCGCTGGTCGCAACCGGACGACGGTTTTCAGGAATAACCAATGGTTCCAAACTCAGTGGAGTTACCGTCCCTACTGCATAGATGCTGTAATCCATACCAGCAAATACCGCGACTCCATCTGCATCAATCAGTGCATTGGTTGTAGTGCCATCAGCAAAGATGTCAATGTCATAACTTCCTGCGGCTAAATCGATAAAACCGCGGATCTCTTTAAACATCAAATCAGCAAGAGGTGCAAATGCAGCTCCGTTGACAAAAACATCTACATCTGGGGCGCCATCAACGAGATGACCGACTCTTACTTCTGCCGTTTCTGCCATATCGTAGATTAAAGATGAGCCCGAACCGTCCATTACCATCAATTTTACTGGGGAAGTGCTATTGGAGTCAGCTCTTGGCACAGCCGCGATCGTTAGCTCGCTACCGCCAGACAGAGTTATTTCTCCGGAGTCAAAAGCAATAGCATTGCCGCTCACGGTTTCTAATCTCACTCGGTATTGCCCTGCTGGAATATTAAGCACATCGGTAAAATCTTTATAAGCCAACGTCCCCAACGGTGCACCCAATGGATCGCTAGGACCTGTGACATACAAGTTTACATCGCCGACACCTGTAGCAGCGTGAACCACTTGCACATCTAAACTAGAACTTGTTGCCGTTCCTGCAGCAGGGCGAGTAACAACCAAAGCCTCTACAGGATTGTTGGATCCATCGGCGTCGCCTACAACCATCACGGTGTAATCTAATTCACCGCTTAAATCGAATTGGCTTGGAGAAATAACAGTAGCAACAGCGTCACCTGGGAGTTGAACATCGACTTGAAGAGTTGTCTGTCCTTGATCTACTGAGGCGTATCCGGATGCCTGAGCATAATCGACACCGCTCCAACGAGCCTGGCTATTGACTAAAACGTTAGCTAAAGGCGCATCTGGCGATGCATGTACAGCTTGTAGTTGAGTTGTTGGTTCATCGTCATCATCACACCCAACAATGAAAAGGGCTGATATCGCTACAGCGAGTATAGGTGAATATTTCATCGGTCTTCTCTCCAAAAAAGTTAGACCAGTTCGTCACACAAATGATTAGTCCAATAACTAATCTTTAAAAAGTATTGCAAAATCTAGTGCAGTGAACTGTCTTTAATTCTCCGTGATTCAAAAAGTAGCTAGGTTCAAATCCCTAGGCAGTCATCACATGAGTTGTCCATCAATTGATTCCAACTCCACTACGCTGTTGGTCAAAAATAGATCAAAGACGAGATTAAGAGGTGGTTTGAATGAGTCATTTTTTAAGAGAAAACGCTTAGAAAAGAATACTGTTGATTTTGATATGCATATCACTCTAATTAGTAGAATCGTTTGCTTAGCGCAGTATTTCGCCTATTTATCCACAAAATAATCGAATTTCACAAAATCAATAGAATTAGAGGTGCATCAGGATGCATTGCCACCGTAAAGTTCCATCATTTAGATCGTTAGTGTGATCAACCTCACTATAATAATTGCAATTTTCACTCCGTCTCACTTTTATTTGAGAACAAAATCGCTATGATGCTCGGCATTCGGACATATAAACACGCACGGATTAGCGGGTTACTTATTTCAAACATAGAGAGTTCCATTATGCGTAAATCACTTTTAACTCTTGGCCTACTTGCAGCAACTTCTGCTCCAGTAATGGCAGCAGATTATTCTGACGGCGACATCCACAAAAACGATTACAAGTGGATGCAGTTCAACATCATGGGTGCAATCAACGAGAAAGGTCCTTACGAATCTACTCATGATTACCTAGAGATGGAATTTGGTGGTCGCTCTGGAATCTTCGACCTTTACGGCTATGTTGATGTATTTAACCTAACATCAGACTCAAGCAGCGACAAAGCAGACAAAGATGGCAAAATCTTCATGAAGTTTGCTCCTCGTATGTCTCTTGACGGCCTAACTGGTAAAGATCTTTCTTTCGGTCCAGTTGAAGAGCTATACCTTTCAACTCTTTTCGAGTGGGATGGTAACAACGGTGGTGTTAACACTCAGAAAGTTGGTCTAGGTTCTGACGTAATGGTTCCATGGTTCGGTAAAATGGGTCTAAACCTTTACGGTACATACGATTCAGGTGTTAAAGATTGGAACGGTTTCCAAATCTCGACTAACTGGTTCAAACCTTTCTACTTCTTCGAGAACGGTTCATTCATCTCTTACCAAGGTTACATTGATTACCAATTCGGCATGAAAGATGAGTACGCTCAAGTAAGCAACGGCGGCGCAATGTTCAACGGTATCTACTGGCACTCAGATCGTTTCGCAGTTGGTTACGGCCTGAAACTATACAGCGATGTATACGGCTTTAAAGATGGCGCAGACCTACCATGGGATGCTTCTTCACAAGCTGACTCTTCTGGCGTAGGTCACTACGTTGCAGTAACTTACAAGTTCTAATCGAACTTCTAAGAAAAGTTTCCTAAATGGCACCCTCGGGTGCCATTTTTTATTGCTTTCATTTAATGCCTCGCTATCCTTGCAGCATCACTTTCTTATCTCGGTATTGCTGTGAACATCACGATTGTTGGACCCGGAGCGATTGGTTCTTTGTGGGCCATAAAACTACTTCAAGCTGGTCATAATGTCTCTTTTTGGAGTCGTTCTTCTGACACATCTATAGACCTATCACTTGATGAGCAAACCTCACTCTCCTTCAGTAACAACAATATCGAAAAGCTATCTGCGAGTGACTTAGTGATCGTCACGGTCAAGGCTTGGCAAGTAAAAGAAGCCACCACTCCGTTACTTCAATATCTCGACCCTGACACCATTCTTATGTTCATGCACAACGGAATGGGCGCGGTCGATAATATTGCTACTCAAGTCGATGGTTACCCCGTTGTATTGGCGACCACGACTCAAGCCGCATTCAAACCCAGCCGTAATCATGTATCTCATACAGGGTTAGGCCACACCCAATTGGGTGCTTTTAACCAAACGGGTCAACAGTGCACGTTTTTGGTTGATGTATTGGATGATGCTCTCCCCGCTGTGAGTTGGAACCCACAAATAGAAACCGCGCTTTGGGCTAAACTCGCCATCAATTGTGCTATCAATCCACTGACAGGGTTGGAACAAATCAAGAATGGTGAACTTGCAGACCAAAGGTTTGAGGGTATTTTAAGTTCTATCGTTGAAGAGCTAACACAAGTTATGCAAGCCGAAGAGATCGCTTGTTCATTCGACGGATTAGAAGCAAGTGTCAAGCAGGTCATCCAAGCCACGGCGCAGAACAACTCATCCATGAAGCAGGATATGTTTTACCAACGCAAGACAGAGGTCGACTTCATTAGCGGCCATCTAATCAAGACAGCACTTAAGCACGGCATAAAGGTTCCTGTTAACCAAAAGCTGTTTGCTCAAGTCAAAGAGCAAGAAAATAGCTGGAATCATCAAGATTAGTCAGCAACGGTCAACAAGTCGCGATAAAATAACAATACCGCTAAGCATAACGCTGGCACCCACTTTCAAGATTTAGGTAAGAACAGATGTTTGATATCAATCACATCCGAGAGCAGTTTCCTGCGCTATCCCAAACCATCAATCAACAACCGTTGATTTACTTAGACAGCGCGGCGACGACACAGAAGCCTCAGGTGGTTATTGATGCCATTAGCCAATATTACTCGAAGCAGAATGCCAATGTGCACCGTGGTAGCCATAGCTTAACTGCCCATGCTACCAGTCAATTTGAAGCCGCTAGAGACAAGGTCGCCCAGTTTATTGGTGCTTCGTCTTCAAAAGAGATCATCTGGACTCGCGGTGCAACCGAAGCGCTCAATTTAATTGCTCAAACCTACGCCAGAAGCACCCTTAAGCCCGGCGATGAGATCTTAGTCAGCGAAATGGAGCATCACGCCAACATCGTGCCTTGGCAAATTGTCGCAGAGCAAACCGGTGCTAAAGTCGTTAAAGTACCGATGACATCGGATTGTGAACTTGACCTCACTGCGTTTGATGCACTTTTAAATGAACAAACCAAGATTGTTGCATTAGCTCAGATAACCAACGTCACGGGCTCACGTCAGCCGATTGAGCAAGTGATCGAAAAAGCCCACCAGATGAATGCGATTGTGGTGGTGGATGGTGCACAAGGTATCGTTCATGAACCCGTAGATGTTTCATCTTTAGGTGCGGATTTCTACGTATTCTCTGGACACAAGCTCTATGCCCCTGCGGGCATCGGTGTGCTTTACGGCAAGCTTGAATTGTTAGAAGCGATGCCACCTTGGCATGGTGGTGGCAAAATGGTCGAGCGCGTCTCTTTCTCTGGCACTACTTTTTCAGAACTGCCTGGCAAATTCGAAGCGGGCACGCCAAATGTGGCAGGAGCCATAGCACTAAGCACCGCAATAGAATGGTTAAGTGGTTTTGTACAACAAGATGTCGAGGAGCACATCCACCAGCTACAACAGAAAACCTATCAAGCCCTCATCCAGTTGGACGACATCCAGATCCTTGGTTACAAACCAAATTCTAGTGTGATTACGTTTGTTATGGATGGCGTTCACCATCAAGACATTGCGACGCTTTTGGATCAGCAAGGTATCGCGGTACGTGCAGGACATCATTGTGCTCACCCATTAATGGATGCACTTAATGTGAAAGGAACGGTTCGAATTTCATTTGGTATTTACAACAACATGGATGATGTCGAAAAGCTCGTAGCGGCGATAGAAAAAGCCGTTGATATGCTTTAGGGAGTAGCGAGTAGCGAGTAG
>NZ_JBFRPJ010000006.1:0-92797 GCF_041471945.1 Vibrio sp. 10N.261.51.A4 | reverse complement strand
TAGCGAGTAGCGAGTAGCGAAATTATTTAGGGTTGGCGTTTGGCGTCAACCCTTTTTGTTTCTGTGTATCTAAGAGATATTAAGCACTTAGCTCTTGGATTTGAGCAACAATCGCTTTTAATCCATTACCGCGAGATGGGCTTAGATGAGTAATTAGACCGATGTTTTCAAAATAACTATCAATATCGAACGATTGTATCTGTGCTGATGTTTTTCCATCAAAAGCAGACATCACTAATGCGATAAGGCCGCGAACGATACGAGCATCAGAATCAGCACAAAAGTACCAAACACCGTCGATGTTCTGAGAAACTAGCCAGACTTGGCTTTCACAACCAGAGACAACAACCTGCTCACTCTTCAGTTCATCAGGCATCGTTGGCAGTTTCTTACCCCATTGAATCACTTGGCGATAACGGTCTTCCCAGCCGCTGAATGTCTGCATCTTCGCGACGATATCATCACTGGTAATTTCAGTGCCGAATGGAGAGCTTGGGAATGTGGTCATTTTAATATCCAGTCGATTGTTAATTGAGTAAAAGACGTTACTTAGCGTGCTTTTGAATCAGCTTTTCAACGATACGCGAAACAGCTACAAAACCAAACGTCGCCGTTACAACTGTTGCCGCACCAAAACCCGTCGCACAATCCATACGTTTTGGACCTTCTGCTGTCGCTTTCGCAGCACATACACTGCCGTCAGCTTGAGGGTATTTCAGCTGTTCAGTTGAGAACACACAATCGATACCAAACTTACGTGCTGGATTCTTAGGGAAGTTATGATGACGACGAAGGGTATCTTTTAGCTTCTTCGCTAGCGGATCTTGAATCGTCTTAGTCAGATCAGCCACTTTGATTTGAGTGGGATCGATTTGACCACCCGCACCACCCGTGGTGATCACCTTAATTTTGTTGCTACGACAATATGCCAACAGTGAAGCCTTAGCTTTCATACTGTCAATCGCATCTAATACAAAGTCGAACTCTTTCGACAGGTATTCAGCCTGATTGTCTGGGCCGATGAAGTCGTCAATCAGGTTAACTTTACACTCAGGGTTAATCAGCTTAACGCGCTCTGCCATCACTTCGATTTTGCTCTTACCGACGGTGCCCGACATTGCGTGGATCTGACGGTTGATATTGGTCACACACACATCATCCATATCGATCAACGTCAGCTCACCTAAACCGGTACGAGCAAGCGCTTCAACCGCCCATGAACCTACACCGCCAATACCGACCACACACACATGTGCTCCTCTAAGTATGTCGACTTCACTATTGCCATACAGGCGACGAGTGCCACCAAATCGTTGGTCATAGTTTTCTGAAGCTGGAGTGGTCAATTCACGCATTGTTGCCGCCAATTTATTTCTGAGAAAAAGAAAAGAGTGCGTTTTATACGCACTCTTGAATAAAAAGTCTAGGGGATTAGCGATTCGCTTTCAATGCCCCATTTTATTGTCGCTTACTCTACCTTTTCAGGAGGCAAAGCCCAAGGCGCTTCAGTTGCGCTACCATCTAAGCCGAGCTTCCACACACGACCAAAATGCTTGTAATGACCCGCTTCAGTACCCGCTCGAGGGCCCATGCCGTGGTAAAGGTCCAAATGGTTTTGCTTAACCGCGCCGCCCGTATCCAAAACCAGTAACAGTCTTAATTGGTGTGCACCGCTCCAAGTACCATCCGCATTCAATAAAGGAACCTCAGCCAGAATTGGAGTTCCCATAGGCAAGATAGAGCGATCGCCAGCTACTGCAGCCATTGGTAATAGAGGAATCCCAGCACTACCCATTACTGACAAGTCGTCTCTCGCTTCAAAAAACACGAAAGATGGATTTTGCTCAAGCAACTCTTTGACCACTTCAGGATCGTTTGCCAATACCCACTCTTTGATTGCTTTTAGCGACATTTTTTCGCGTGGAACTAAGCCTCGTTCAATCAGAACACGGCCAATGCTCACATAAGCTTTATTATTCTTACCCGCGTAGGCGAAATACTGCAGCGTGTCATCATCACCGAAGTGCACAAATCCACTGCCCTGCACTTCCATCATAAATGGGTCGATGCGGTTTGCTGAATAACCTAACTCAAGGCCTTGACCTTCTAATGCGCCGTTGTAAATCTCTTCGCGTGTTGGACACTCTTTGCCACACTCAGGAAGCCCGTAAACAGGGTAACGATATTCTTCATTCGCTTCGTGGCGCAGCTCCATCACAGGAGAAAAGTAGCCCGTGAACAAAACATTGCCTTGTTTATCACCACCACCTAGTTGAGCGGTTTGAACGCCAAAATTCGCTAGCTCGCTTGGATCTCCACTCAGCATCGCCCACTCATTGAGTTGTTGATAAAGCGGCTCATAGATTTTAGCCATCGAAGGGGATTTAGAAACCACCATCTCAGCTTGTTCTGCAAATGCGGTGTAGTCTCTTGGTTTATTGGATTCAACCTGATCGACCTTATTCAAGGTACGAGGAAATTCGTCATCAAGGTGTTGTTGAGCAAGATCAGTGGGTTGAGCACAGCCAAATAGCAAAGAGGCAGCGACTAGGGGAAGCCATTTTTTAATCACAAGAGTCATCCTAAAAATTCTATGCATCGAGGATGACAAAAACAGTCAGATAACACAATCGTAGATTGTAAGAGTTTACAAGAAGATAACCTATCGGACGGAGTTATCGATATGGCCTTTAAGGCGGAAGATGGGATTGTAGTGACTGTCAGAATCGAGCACCATTTCTGTATTGTCAGAATTGGTCATGCGGAAGCGATAGGTTTTATCACCCGCCTTATATTCAAAGTAGCTACCGTCAAAGTCAAAGCTCGTCGAAACAACAGACCCACGAACTGACACACCATTAGCATTCAGAACAAACTCATCGGTCGCATAATGTGCAACATCTTGCTCTATCCAAGTGCCGTATATCAGATTGTCGGGCGTCGCCGCATTTTGCACTCGGGAAAGCACATCGCCGAACAAAGAAACCACCGCAAACGAACCCACTAAGGCTAGAACCATTAAACAGCGTTCAATGATCTTACGCTTCAACTTAGATTGATTGCGCTGATCAGCTTCGCTGTAGAGACCTTTGGTTATCTCATCGATTTTGTTCTTTGTTGCTGGAGCTTGTTGCATTCGGTGACTACTCATAAGGATGCTATGCGCATTCTACACTGAGGCAGTTTATATATTGAAGCCTAGATAAGAATAGTTTGCGCTTTATTCCAAAAAGGTGTTGTTTACATTTGAATTTAAATGCTAAATTATCGAATAAATAAACAAAATGGACTTGTTCTGTGAAATTAAGAAGTACAGCGCTAGTAAAAGGTTTCAGACAATCAACCCCTTACGTAAATGCTCACCGTGGCAAAACCATGGTCATTATGCTGGGAGGCGAAGCCGTTGCCGACAGGAACTTTGGTAACATTATTAGTGATATAGCCTTGCTCCACAGCCTTGGAGTAAAGATTGTTCTCGTTCACGGGGCAAGACCGCAGATCAACCAATTGCTTGCCAAGCAAGATTGCCATACGCCTTATCACAAGAATATTAGAGTCACTGATGAATATTCTTTGGGCGTCGCTATGCAGGCTGCTGGACAGCTTCAACTTGCCATCACCGCACGCCTCTCAATGAGCTTAAACAACACGCCGATGGCAGGCACTCAACTCAATGTTATGAGTGGTAACTTCATTACGGCTCAACCGCTTGGCGTGGATGACGGTACGGATTATTGCCACAGCGGGCGTATTCGTCGAATCGATATCGAAGGGATCAATCGCACGCTTGACCAAGGTTCAATTGTACTGCTTGGCCCTATTGCCAGCTCCGTGACAGGCGAAAGCTTTAACCTACTTTCTGAAGAGGTCGCTACCCAAGTTGCTATTCGTCTAAAGGCCGACAAGCTGATTGGCTTCTGCTCCGAACAAGGGGTAACAGATGAACGCGGTAACGTGCTCGCCGAACTCTTCCCTAAAGATGCCAAGCAAATTCTAGAACGATTAACGGAATCTCAAAATCCTGCCGAAGACATGAGCACAGGAACACTGCGCTTCTTGAAAGGAGCGATCTCCGCTTGTCGAGCTGGTGTGCCTCGTTGTCATCTAATCAGCTACAAGGTAGATGGCGCATTAATCCAAGAGTTGTTCTCTTTTGACGGTATTGGAACCCAAGTGGTCATGGCTAGTGCCGAGCAAGTAAGACAAGCTCAGATTGACGATATTGGTGGCATATTTGACCTTATTCGTCCTTTGGAAGAACAAGGCATTCTCGTTCGTCGCTCAAGAGAACAATTGGAACAAGAGATTCACCGCTTTACGATTATCGAAAAAGACGGACTGATTATTGGTTGCGCTGCACTATATGCGTATCCGGAAGATCACATGGCAGAGATGGCGTGTGTGGCGATTCATCCTGATTATCGTGATGGCAACCGCGGGCAAATATTACTGGACTACATGCGTCATCAATCGAAGTCTCGTGATATCGACCAAATTTTCGTTTTAACCACACATAGCCTGCATTGGTTCCGTGAACAAGGGTTTTACGAGATCGGAGTTGATGAGCTACCGATGGAAAAACAGGGGCTGTACAACTATCAACGTAACTCAAAAATCTTAGCGTTAAATGTGTAAATAAAGTTTTGGACTAAAATCTCACTTCAAAGGAAAAATAATTGCAAATGTAATCGTTTTCTATATGAGATTTATTAACTATGCACTTTCACTCACACGTATAATTGTATAGAATTTAAACGCTTTAATAATCTTAACAAATGTTTTTATTGGAATTGCCATCTCGATAGTCATGTCGAACTCATTGAGGTGGTCACTGCACGGATTGCTATACCCGTTGACGGCCAGCACGCTAACATTAGCTCTGCTCGTTAATATAAACAGCAAAAAGAGCAATATTGATATGAGAACCATTGTTTGTAACTCGCTGCAAAGTTTTTGGGATATGGCTGATAACCAATTCTTAGAAGGGCTAGACGTACACTGCGTGTTCCCTGTTAGCGAGAATCTAAAAGAGTTTATTTTGAATTGCCAAGCAAAGTACAAGATAAACCACATATCGTTTACTCGAGCGTTTTTAGGCTCTCATTCCTAATAACGCTCAAAGCAACCAAGGATGGTTGCTTTGTGTTTATCTAGCCCTAAGTTCAAAACCTTCTCTAGCCGTCCATAACGACTAATTCGTTAAGCGACTGCCTAAACCACTCACTCGCTCTGTTTTCACCTTAATCCCACGCTTCAACACATTTGTATCGCTGAACATCATCAGTCGTTTCTTCGCACGTGTAATACCTGTATAGATAAGCTCCCGCGTTAAAATAGGGCTGAAATCTGGCGGCAAGATCATTAAGGTCAGATCAAATTCACTACCCTGAGATTTGTGTATTGTCATTGCATAAGCCGTTTCATGATCGGGCACTCGGCTTGGTAGCACAGCTTTTACGCTGCCATCGGGCAACTCAAAATAGACCTTCAAACGAGGGGTTAAGTCAGGTTGACTAGAACCCGCCTCAAGCATACAGATACCAATATCACCATTGTACAAACCCAAGCCATGATCATTTCGCGTCACCATAACAGGACGTCCGTGATACCACAGCTCATCATTATGAGGGCTCACCAAACGCCTTGCGGCCAGTGCTCTTTCAATTCTGTGGTTGAGGCCTTTAACACCAAAATCCCCTTCACGAATGGAACACAACAGTCGGCATTGGCTGAACAAATCGAGTACCGATTTCGCTCTCGCTTCTTGAGTTTCTAACTCTTCCAACGGCACATTCATTCTATTGAGGTACGCACCATACTCGTTAACCAAAGTACGCAGCATCAGGTTATAGCTGTCACTCGACAGAGGGTGGTTTTCGATATCGCCAAAACCTTTGGCAAACACTTGGTCTACTTGATTCGCAGAACCATTATTGATTGCTTTTGCCAGCTGACCGATACCGGAGCGCGCATCGAAACGATAACTCTTCTGCAGCATACACAAGCTATCCGCAATCGCAGGCGGATTCACCGCTCCAGCTTTGTCTTGTCTTGGTTTAGCTATCGCATCAAAACCTGTCATCTCTGCAATCAAATTGCCTTGCGCTGTGCTGTACCCTGCAGAGTTGAATGAACAGATATCACCGAGCACAGCACCTGCCTCTACTGAAGCGAGTTGGTCTTTATCACCCAATAAGATGAGCCTTGCGTGCTCAGGAAGTGCATCCACCAGCTTATACATCATCGACAGATCAACCATTGAAGCTTCATCCACTACCAAGATATCAAGGTGGAGTGGATTGCGTCGGTTATGCCTAAACTCAGCACGGTTAGGAATCGCGCCGAGTAATCTGTGTAAGGTGCTCGATTCGGTCGGTATGTTGGCTTTCACTTCAGGCGCTAATGGCAGCTGTTCAATTGCTTTACCGATCGACTCGGTTAAACGCGCCGCCGCTTTACCCGTTGGTGCCACTAGCTTAATCGTTGGTGTTTTACCTTGGCTGAGAGATTGCTCGACCATCGCCGACAGTAATTTGGTTACCGTGGTTGTTTTACCAGTACCCGGCCCACCAGAAATCACCGCAAAACGACGACTCAACGCTACCGCTGCCGCGACCTTTTGCCAGTTCAAACAGACAGATAACGGCACGAGGCTATCCAGCGCATCTAAATCTGTCACTTGCTTGGCTTGAACAATCGCTTGGTCGATTGATCCCCAATCTAAAGCCTGCTCATTCACAATATCAAGATGGTCACACACCAATTGTTGGCGTAATACCTGAGACGTTTGTTGGCTTGCTTCAGCCTTGGCTAAGGCGTTAAACAGAAAATGATAGCTACGTGCAAAAAGCAGATTGAGCGTTTCAGTCAGCGCTTTTTTCTGCTCAGTATTGAACTCTACCGGCTTACTTAAACGGTTTAAGGTCTCAGCCAACACAACTTCGTAGTTCCAATAACGCTGTAAATAGACACGCTGCCCATCGAACATTAGAGGCTTAACACAATCGTTGGTCGTTCCCACTAAGTTTGATGATTGAAGCACAGCCACCCAATCAATACCCAACAGTTTTTGGTTCAATTGCAGTGCAGTTTCACCGTATAACCCAAGTAACTGAGCAAGATCTGCCGCTAGTTCAGGGCCTGTCGTATGCTGCTGTATAAGCTGAGTACAAATGTGTCCTTTGCCTAATTCATGGCTCACTACCCCCGCGAGAAAGCCGATCTCTTGAGGGTAGCTCGTGGCTTGCTGAGCAAGAAAACGGGCAAATTGATAATCCAACTGACGAATAGAACCCTTATCCGCAAGAAACTGGAGTACATCCATCAGTTGCTCAGGAATAAGTGAAACTGGCTTTGCTGTGTTCGCAGTATCTATGCCGGTATTAGTGGTCGTTGTTGTCATTATAAAAGCCCCATCTGTCCAGTTTCATCGTCATTCAATTGTGCCGAACGTCTGTCTATCACTTTACCGTCAATCAATTGATCCATTTCATCAAGTAAAGCCAGTGTTGGTTTCGCCGAGAAAATACCTTGCTGAGATTGGCCGTCCATTCCTCGTAAGAACAAGTAGTACACGCCACCAAAATGTTGTTCGTAGCTGTAATTGGCAACGCGGCTGCGTAAGAAACGGTGCAACGCCAATGCATAGATTTGATATTGCAAATCATAGCGATGGTCGGCCATCGCCGATTTCAATGCCTCGCCATGGTAGACAGCAACATCATCTCCTAAGTGATTCGATTTCCAGTCGAGTACATAGTATTTACCTTGGTGCTCAAACACCAAATCGATGAAGCCTTTCAACATACCTTGCACGGTTTGGAAACCTAGATCGCCCGCTTTGGCTGACAATGGATCGTGATATTGAATGGTTTGATTCAGTTCAGATGCAGCCAATACTTCGATCGGCAGTAAGAATTCCATCTCAACTAAACGTTGCGTCGAGTCTTTCTCGCTTAGCTTTAAGTTCTTGCCGTCTAATGCGGTGTTCAGCACTGTATCGACCAGTTGCTGAAGCACAGGTAGCCACTCTAATTCATATTGCTCTGATTCTAATAAGTGAGTGATTACTTGCGTGTTATGTTCACTGGTTGCTGGCTCGGTAAATTCAACCTCCTCAAACAAGGTGTGTAAGAAAGTACCTGGGCGAGCACCACGAGGGAACGTAAAGATAGAGCGTTCAGGCTCAATCAACTCAGACTCATCCTGCTCATCAGCCGAATCAATATCAAAGCCAGACACCTCAATGGTCGCGTCATGACTCGCACCGTGACTGCCTTGCTTTACAAGCCCCGAGTAACTGGTGATACGCCAAGCCCGGTCGATTGAAGCCTTGAGTTCGCTCGCATGTAAGTCTTCGCTCACTTGCTCGGTTTGTACAAACACTTGCTCGTGAGCGGTTGGTGTTTCAGACAGCAATACGCTTGAATTCTTACCCTCAATCGCTGACAGAGCTTGATGTAACTCGGCGATGCCTTGCTCTTGTCCGTTTTGAACCAAGTAGCCCATGGCACTCAAGTGAACGCCGGTCGGCTCTTTGGTTGAACGCCCTTTACGCAGTGGTGCCATGCCAATAAAACATCCATAAACAGCACGAGTCAGCGCCACGTAAATCAAACGTAAGTCTTCCGCCAATCGCTCTTTGTCGGCTTGAGCTAAGGCACTGTCGCTACCCGTAATATCAAGTACCGTGGTATCTGAGTCATGGTCGTAGAACTTACCTTCACTCGCTTCACGATAGCTTGCAACGAACGGCAAAAATACTAAGTCATATTCCAAGCCTTTCGATTTATGAATGGTAACGATTTGAACCAAGTTTCTTTCTGATTCAAGGCGTTGAATGTCGTCGTCACTGCCACCTAAACCATTTTGTGCATCTGAGATTGCTTCAGCCAGCCAACGCAACAAGCCATAGTCACTGTCGAGTTCTTGTCTTGCTTGTTGCAACAATTCGCCAATGTGCATTAAATCAGTGAGTGAGCGCTCACCATTTTCTTCTTCCAGTAAGCGTTCCGCGAGATGTCGTTTACTGATCACGCTGCGAAGCATTGGCAACACGCCGCGCTGAAGCCACAACTTACGATATTCTCTAAACTCGTTAACGACGTTTTCCCACACCACTTCATCGTTGTTGAGTTCATCCAATGATGCGGCATCCAGAGCAAACAACTCCGACGCTAAACTGGCGCGTAATGCTCGGTCATTTTCAGGTGTCAGCACCGCCTGCAACAAACGTTGAATATCTTGTGCGACCAAGCTGGTGAACACACTGTCTCGGTTGGATAAATACACGCTCGCAATGCCTTGTTCCGACAACGCGTTCTTAATCAGACGACCTTCACTACCGGTTCGAACCAAGACAGCAATATCACCCGCATTCACGGCATGCTGTTTTTTGCCGTTATCAAAATAGGCTTGTTGATTTTGAGAAGCGGTCAGAATGGTTTGAATTTGACTCGCTGTCGCTTCTGCCATTGCCTTGTGATATTCACCTTTCGGCAATGGCTTATCTTCAGCCTCTTGCAGCCAAAAGGTCAGTGCGTGTTGAGTCTGACCATTCATTACCCATTGGCGTTTGTCAGCAGATGGACTTGCAGCAACGGGCAAAAATGGAATGTCTTGATCGTAGATAAACGGGCTATCCGAATTCATAAACACTTGGTTTACTGCGCTGACCATATCTGCACTCGAACGCCAGTTAGTCCCTAACGTATAGTGAGCACTAACTTGGTTTCTTGCCTTAATGTAAGTAAAGATATCCGCGCCACGGAAACCATAGATAGCCTGCTTCGGGTCACCGATCATAAACAGACCACACTGCGGATTATCGAGGTAGATTCGGCTAAAAATACTGTATTGTAGCGGATCGGTATCTTGGAACTCATCGATCATCGCTACCGGGTATAAGGTACGGATTCTTTCCACCAGCAATGACTGCTCATCGACATCGATCGACGCAGATAACTGAGTCAGTAGATCATCAAATGATAACCACTGCTTCTGCTGTTTTGCCTTGGCTAGCATAGTTCGACAATGAGTAATCGCATGCGCCAATAACGGAGCTTTCAAATCAGCTGGGTTATTTAAGAAGTCGTCAATCGCCTCAAACACCGCGTGCTGAGGCGCGGTGCCTTTTGGTGTTTTTTCAATTAGAGTGGCTTGGGAGAACTTCTCTAACTTGTCTGGATATTGATAATCATGAGTGTCGCTTTGTGCCCATGCAGTCACCGCTTCTAACCAAGTCGGCAAAGACTTCTTGGTGTAGCTGCGCTTGTTCACATCCGAGCCTGAAATCAAAGCCAAAAAGTCCGCTTCAGACTCACACCACAGTGCTTTAAGCTGCTTCACTTTGTCTAGGTTCTGATTGTGTAGAGTTTGCAAATCACCCGACATCGCGTCGACGGTTAGCTTCAATGGAGAACCCGTCAGATAACGATTGACGTCTGCTAACAATGCAGCCGGTGAACCCCAAATATTACGAACCTCACCAGCCAGTTGAATCGGCAGCGGGTAAAACTGCTTACGCCAGTAGTCAGCTACCACTTGCGCTTTAAGATGGCTTTCATCAGTCACAAACTCATTATCAAATCGGCTGCCAGACTCGAAGGCATTTTGAGTCAACATACGCTGACAGAAGCCGTGAATGGTGTATACCGCGGCTTCGTCCATTTGCCTTTCGGCATTGAGCAGTGTTTTCGCAGCGCCAGCGTGGTCTTCGATTTCTTGTAGCAAAGGAGCAATCACTGGGTCATCACTTTGCCCACGAGCAAACGCTATGCGAGCATCATGGATTCGCGCACGGATACGGTCTCGCAGCTCAGCCGTAGCTGCTTCAGTAAAGGTCACCACCAGAATTTGGTCTACGGTTAGCGGCTCATGGTGTCGAGTGGCTTCAGTCAGATCACCTTGTGGAGCGGCCGTGCCATGCCCGAGCAGTAGGCGTAAGTACAAGCCAGCGATGGTAAATGTTTTACCTGTACCCGCTGATGCTTCAATTAAACGCGCGCCATGAAGTGGAAACGTCATGGTATTGAGTGTCTGTGGAGCAATTACCTGAACACTGCTTGTGGTCGTCATGCCTTACTGCCTTCTGATAAATATGTTGTTACAAATGTGACCTAGCGTGGAAAACGTCATTCAATTTACGTCCTACGCTGATTTGTTAATAGTTAGTGCGATCTCTCTCACGGATCAATTCGGATCGCCTCGCTACTATGCGCCCACGAGTTCAGGAGCGCGTACGAGTTTTGTACTTTACGGCGTTACTTTGAACCACAGAATAATGGTCCCTCTGACCTGTGGCCGTACAGCGAACGCCCTACACTAATAATGATTTACTGGCGGCCACTTTATTTCCTGTACCTTGCTTCTATTCACCTTGATTCCCTTCATCTTGAAAGCAAGCGTACCAAACGCTTACCAGCGACTCTCTTTTGTCTTTCATTAATTCAGCGCACTCGCTATTGATCTTGTCGATCACAGCCACCTACTCCTGATCTTCCAGATCGGCAGCAGCCAACCTTGCCGCCTGTAGCACAAGCGTTGAATACATACGCGACTCAGCCGCCAGCTCATCGTCCCACTTAGGCCAAATACGCGAGATGTAGGTATCTCGACCCTCGCCCGTGAAAGCGAAGCTGTCATTAAAAGTATCGGCCATTTTCTTGAGTGACTTTTCTTCATCATCGACCCACTTACCACGGCTAAAGCCCGCTTCAACACCAGCTAATGCCGTTTTCGGGAAGTATGGCAATGGTGCAGTCATACCTTGATAAAACAGTCGTACTAACTCAGCTAATATACTCTTCGCTTGCTGCGCATCGCCGATAGGTTGTAGCGTTTGGTGAACCACGCCCTCTTTTCTGTCATAGCCAATAATATGGGTCGTTTTTCCGTGTCCCATAACAGCGCAGGATAGATGATCAATCCACGCAGCCAAGTAATCTTGAGAGCGTATTTTGCCGCTACGGAAACGCACTAGACCTGATTGATAGTTTTGAGTTAACCACCCCATCAAGCGAACAGGCTTACCTTCGCCTAACACGTCAAACTCGATATTCACTTCGAGATCTTGCTGCGGTGATCCGCTCACAAATCTAATCTCTTTGGCTAAGTCTTCCGCTTGAACACGGTTGGTTTCAAATTCGATGTCACCGAAGGCGCCGACCGGTAATCGACCTTGGGCTTTTTGCTCAGAGACAAACAGTCGCACCGCTTCGTCTGCGCCTTCTGGGTGGTCCAGCAACACTTGCAGCAGCGCATCTTTAAGCTGGAAGCTTTCTAAGCCATTAAGCACGAACGGCTCGTCGTCTTCCATTACCGGAAGCGGTGGCTCAAACACGACTTTTAGACGGCGATTAAAGAAGTATTGCACCGGCAAACGCCAGAAACGCTGTAGCTCAACCAAATCGAGTTCTAACGGATAGCTCGCACCAAGCAAATAGTCATCCAATGCACGATTGAATTCACCACTGCGTTCACCAGAACGGTTAGCCGCAGGAAGCCATTCTTTGGCGTAACTCAGCACATGGCTTGCATCACCTTGGGTAAAGGCTGCAGGGCTAAATGGTGTCATGGTGTGCTCAAAGCTGATCGCTTGAGTCAACTTAATGCCTGAATCATCACTTGGTAGTGCTTGGTCTTCACTTAGGCAGTAGTTTTGCTGACAATACTCAATCAATTCAGATACCAACACCGACGGCACTCGCTCGGTATTATCTTGAATCGAACGCCCAACATAACTGATGTACAAACATTCTTGCGCTGACAGCATCGCCTCTAAGAATAGGTAGCGGTCATCATCACGACGCGAACGATCTCCCGGACGAGTGCGTCCGTTCATCAAATCAAAACCTTCCGGCGGCATTGAGCGTGGGTAAACACCGTCATTCATGCCTAACAAACAGACGGTTTTGAACGGAATAGAACGCATCGGCATCAAGGTACAAAAGTTAACTTGGCCAGCTAAGAAACGCTGGCTAATGCGCGCGCCAGATAACTTATTATTGAGGTACTGGTAGATAATGCTTGGCGACAGTTCTTGTTCGTACAAGGCATCATCAAGCTGTTCGTTCAGTTGCGAAAGTGCATCACGAATCGATTTGAGCACCACCTCGCCTTCCAGTTCAACCACAAAGAAATCATCAATCATTTGCAGCAAGGTTTCACGCCACATCTCGATAGATTGGGTTTCAGTTAGTCGTTGGCGGTAATGAGCGATACGGTCAATAAAGTGCGCTAACTTACCCGCAAGTTCGGCGTTAATACCCTGAACTTCGTTATAAGCCGCAATCGGAGAATGTTCAGTTTCAAACAAGCCCGCAGAGTCTGACATCGCATAGCCCAGTAACATACGCTGAATACCAAATAGCCAGGTATTTTGCTCAGTCGCAGGTAGATCAAATTCTGTTGCAGTTGAAGCATCAACCCCCCAACGAATGCCCGCCTCTTCAACCCATTGCTTGGCTTGCTCGAATTGAAACTCGTCAATACCAAAGCGTGCCATCATCGCAGGAATTTCTAACAGCTCTAGCAACTCAGAGGCTAAACAGCGCGTGTTCGGTAGCGCGACCAATTGCATGAAAGCGGTCAGAATTGGGCTTTCTTGGTCTGCAGTTCTATCCGAGATCGAGTAAGGGATATAACGCTCACCCGGAGCATTACCAAATACCGCCTGAATAGCAGGGCTGTAAGCATTGATGTCTGCCACCATCACAATGATATCGCGTGGTTTTAAGCTTGGATCAGCATCAAACATCGCTAACAACTGGTCATGGAGAACCTCCACCTCGCGCATTGGGCTGTGACAAGCGTGTACCGTCAACGAACGATCGCCCAGCTCAACCACTTGTTTGTGGTTGCTGGAGTCTAAGATGTGATCGTCTTGGTGCTCTTCTAACTCAAGAATATCGGCTTGCAGTTGATGCAGCAGGCTGTCTCTCTCGACATCAATAAAGAACTCATGCTCTTCGCTGTCTGATTGAGACAGCAAGAACAGGTTATCTCTGCCCAGTTTACCCATAGACGCCAGTAAGCTATTACCGACCGCTTGGCTGGTATGCAGTTCGTCTTCAATATTGGCTTCAATGCCATCTTTTAATGGTGAGACTTCGCCTTCTAGCTGAGGTAAACCATCAACCAAAGCAAACTGCTTACGACGCTGCGCTGCCACTCTTGCCAAGTATTTACGATCGCGAATATCGCCCCAATAATGTTGGCAAGGGTTGGTAAACATCAGGTGGACATCAATCTGCTCGCCAAGTGCTTTCAACGCGTCCATATAACGAGGAGGCAGCGAAGAGATACCAAACACAAACAGACGCTTAGGTAAGTGTTGTAGCTGACCTTGTTGATTGGCTAGCGCTTCAATGAAGTCGTGATACAAGTTGCCACGGTGGTATTTAGATTGGCCTTGAGACAGAGTTTGATCATAGAGTGCCTTCCACAAAATGGGTTGCCAAGGGTGCTCTTGCTGCCCTTCACTATCTATCAATTCTGTAACGGGCTCTCCCGCTTCCCACATCGCCATCCACTCAGGTCTATACACCAAGTATCCATCGAAGATATCGGCAATTTTCTCTGCCAATTGATACAACTTAGAGTCATCTTCGTCGTTTTCAAGATAGCGCTGTAGGGGTAAGAAATCAGGGTGGTCAAGTTTCGCGGGTAACAAACTCATCAGCTTCCACGTCATCGCTTCTTTGTTAAAAGCACTGCGTTTAGGAACATCAGGAAGCACTTGGGTAAACATATCCCAAATGAAGGTTGCTGGAAGTGGGAAATCGATATTTGCTGCTACGCCAAACTCTTTGGCGAGTTCCATCTTAAGCCATTGAGACATACCCGGGCTCTGAACCAAGATCTGCTCTTTTTCGAAAGGATTGGCTAAAGGGTCACTTTTGATTAAGTGAACGAGAAGAATTTTTAAAGTATCAACTTTATTGGAATGGTAAACAGTAAACAAAGTGCACTCACGCTAATCTTGCCACAATATAAAGCCAGATTAGCATAAGTGCCGTGTTTGGATTAGGAATATAAGCTTATGAAATGCCAAAAACTTACTATCTATTGGTAGCTCAAGCTAAATCCTGTTAACTGCTTACCGTTATGCCGCTAAGTTGGATTTTATTTAAGCACAGAAACCCAATATCAGTAGCTGTAATTGTCAATTACCACGTTTTGTCTAGGTCAGCATAAAGCTGATAATCGCCCTTTATGTCATCCCAATGATGCAATTGATGCAATAATTCAGCTTTAGTTAACTTGAACCTAAAGTGTTCTTGGTAAGACTTCTCTATTGGCGTATTCAATATGATAGGCTCATCAGTAAACTCAAAAAACCAGTATAGGCCATCTTGTTGACTATCTTTACCCGTAAACTGTTGGCTTATTTTACTTCGTGGTAGCAACTTCACATTAGCCACACGATATAGATACTTTGAAAATTGACTATTATCAGTCACCTTATTACGAACAGTGATCAATAAATAACGAACTTCACGAACAATGTTACGGTGCACATTTTGGCGGTTGGTCGCTAATAGCTGTGTATGATACCCCTTAAGCTTGCCACTCCGAGCTAGATTCAAGTAACTATCATCACGACCGATTTCATTTAATGGAGCTACCATCGTCAGATCTTGATAACGAGCACTACAGCTTCCATAAGGTGCAATACGAGCTGAATCTTCGATGAAATAGTAGTCGTTACTTAACCTAGAGCGACTTGTAATACTCGCTCCTAATTTTTGCTGTAAGTAGTTTTTCAGCCACAAGTTATGACCCAATTGATTGTTAACACTTGGTAGCAGAGCAAACGCACCAATGCCAATTTGTTCGATAGCATCTTGGTAAGGGTTATGAGTATTCACTTGATCACAAAAACCTGGATATAAAGCAAAAGCGCCCATTACTGGTCGACTCTTAATCGGGTTTTCATTTTCTAATTTTTGCTGATGAATAATTGCATCACGGTAGCGGTGCATCTGGTTAATTGCATCTTCAGGTACAGCATCAAATCCCTTGTTATGAGCTTTGATTTGATAGTTATCGATTCGGTATTTAGCATCAAACAAAATGAGAAAGGACTCTTGATTTTCTAGTGTAACCTGCAGCACGATATCAGGCCGTTGATTTGCTGTCCAAGTGCGCTCTTTCTCTCCTTTAGGTGAAAAGGTCGGTTCATGAGCTAACTTGATAATCACTCCATCATCACGAGAAAACTCAAATGCAGCAGCCATTCCATCTTTACTAAATTGCTTTTCAAACTGCACTTGTTTTAACTTAGCTAACTCTCGCTTTATCTCTTTAAAACCAAGGCTTTTAATAACAGCCATAACTTCAACAAAACACCAAATTTCGTATAACTCAGCGACCGATTTAACCGACATATCCGTCTGATTTTTAGTATTATTTAAATAATATTTTAACTGCTGCCATGCTTTATAAGCTTTTGCATAGCCAGTGCCCTGTTGTAATACCTTCGACTCACCACCTTGCCCTTTGAAGGTACCAACTTCACGCCAAAGCTGATGCTTGCACATTTTGTTAAACGTATGCTGCCACGTTTGCACCTTTTGAATAAAAGAGCCTGACAATTGAGATTTTTCTGTGCGGGTAATAGTAGAAATTAAATGATGTAAATTATTAGCGACTTTATTAATAACCATTTTAATAAAACGATTTTCAGGCGTATCAATATGCAGTTTTTTAAAGCTAATAGGGAGTCTTGGGTTCGCCACTCCGCTTTGGATTAAATGTTGAGATTTTTCCGCCTGCTTTGGGTTCAATCGTTTATTAACCCGATCTAACTTTTGATACTTAGAAAAAGATTGCAGTCGATTATGAGGGGAGTTAATGACTTGCTTTACACCACTTTGCAGGTCTTCAACCAAACGCTGAAACTGAGCAAGCCAAAACAGTTCAAACTTTTCAGTACTGCGCTGTGATTGACTCACACCCTGATTTGTTTTGCTACTTAAGCTATAGCGCCAAAGAGGATAAATATCATCAATGGTACGATTAATCAAAGGAAGGTCTTGATCCATCACCATCTTTGTAGCGAAGATATTAAAGCTAACTTCAGCACTACAAAGCTTATCTCCCACTTGATACTCAATATTAAAACTGCAGTTACCGACATCATTACCAAAATTAATAGCAGCTTGTAGCCCATCACCATTTCGGGTTAGATGAAAAGCTTCTTCGATTAGACGATGCTTATGATTAACTGTTGCAGTATTCTTAATTACTGACCTTTCAAACTCAATATCAAACCAATACTGGCGATTTTCAAAAAAGAAAGGGGTAGCGATAGACGATGCACCCTCATCATCAAATGTAGCCGCTACTCCCCCCACACTAATCAATACAATATCACCAGAAGGCAATATCTGATCACGCTGTCTGTAAGTGTGCTCTAGTTTACTTAAAGGGCTATCAATATCATCACATGTAACATAAACCGTAAAATCATCATGTTTAGCTTTGATAGTCACACGCTTTTTCTTCACCATTTCTTACTGCTACCCTATCACCATTATTATGGCCAAAATGAGGTGAAGCCTGACTGCAACTTCGACTGCATATACTCAAGCTTAATCTTTGAGCGGCAGCTTACCTTGATTGGTGTGTCTTTATCTTCAATATTCTGACGCAATAAATCTGCACGTTCACCATCCCAAATAGCTTTTAAGGTGCTTTGATTTGATAGAACTTCTACTAACTTTTCTAATAGTGCACCGCCATCTTCCGTCGTCAACTTATCTTCATCACCTTCAACACGAGGTAATATCTTACACATTAAAAAGTCATCAAAAACAGCCGCTAATTCATCTTCATCCTTAGGAGAAAAACTAATGACTGATAAGCAAAGCTCGTTAAATGCGCGGTAAGCCAATTCAAATGCGGTACCTTTTAATACAGCATTTACTGACAAAAAGAACTCTTTCGTTTTCTCAGCAGTAGAATCAGCCTCAACTTGAGAGAACAGATCCAGCTTAGCTTGGCTATATATTGGATAACCTAAGGTTAATGGTTGTTTCTTCGCTTCAAAAAATTCATCTATGTCATTAGGAAAAAATTCTCCAAAATCGATACTCAATGCACGATCAATGACTTTTCGAGAGAAACCATGAGTCGTTTCATCCATATTAACCGTTCCGGCTACAATCAAGTTAAATGGAATCCCCAGACCGTACTGACAGAACAACTGCCATAGTTCATCATATTTATCATCATCAAAGCCTAAGCTTGAACGCAGCTTTCTATCGTAAACTTCATCTGTATCACCGTTCTCATCAGCTAACCCTAACGCTAATGGCTTCAGCAATGGATCGCTAGAATAGGTAAATTGGTCGTTGTCCCAACTCCAACTTCTTGTCTCTAGTACTGATAAATAATCTGCAAAGTATTGCTCGACTGGAGCAAGATTCATTTCATCCAAACAGAGCCAATAAGATCGTACTTTTTGTTGAGTTTGACTACCACCAGTGACCACCAAACGTTCTCCACGCTGTTCATTAGAGTGAACCTGAACACTTAAACCACTATCAAAGATTCCACGCCAAGCTTTTGCGATGAACTGCAACACATCAGTGGTGATGTATTCCGCTTGACCATCTTTTGATAAGCGCGAGACATACCCCAACAAGTCGCTTGGTTCATGCCAATCAGGACGCACGGAAGTAAGGCAATAAGTTTCATTTAGAGAGCCAGTCGCTTCTACTTGTTTACGAACAAAGCGAGTCTTACCCGTTCCTGAAATACCGGCTAAAAGAAGGAATGGTTTAGATAAGCATTGCCGCTCTACGAAAACTGTAGGTTCTACAGGCTCATTACGTGTATTAATACCTGCATATAGTTCTAAAAGCTCTTTGATGTCAGATATTAAAGCATCATTATCTGGCATCTGGTCTGTCGGATAAAACTTAGCACCGGCAGAAGCCCACTCATAAGACTGACCCAATGTAGTATTCGATCGTAACTCAACTGTCTGATCCCATTGCATAAGCTGTTGGTTTGAGGTACGTATTCTATCTCGCATCTCTTTTGCTTTTTGCTTCGCTAAGGTTGTCCCATATTTGCTTTTTAACTCTGTGGTTCCGAAACCTAACGACAAGTAAACCCCAGAACCATCTGAGCGAAACAAATAAACAGGATATACACCTGATTGTGTTGAAGTTGTAATTTTTGAGTCGAGGATGGATAACCAAGCGACATCGGCCCAATTACCGGCTCCGGCACTCGCTTTCATCAGAAATCGTTCATCAAGATCCAATTCAGCCTTTAAACATGAAGTTAGATCTTTCCTTAGTAACTTAGCAATAGGGTGACTAGAAAATGGCTCTGTCTTTGCTTGCACCCAGTTACTTGCTATTTCTGATAATAGAGCCCTTAACTTCATAAATTCACCTTCATTTGACAACTCGAAGCTTATCGATTAAATCTTAGCTATTAATTCATGTACACTCTTTGAATTATACTTTTCAAACCATCTAATTGATATTAAAAACAAAGTAGACTAATCGTCTATTTCATCGACAAACGCATTGAAAACAGTATGGTTTTGACAGGTCGATAGAAAGCTAAATACCTGATCACAACATAGCTCACCACCAATGTTGCGACCACCAGTTCCAGTACTGCAAGAGCATGGACTTGAGTTATGTATTGGCTTGCAATGTCGACACTTTCCATCCAAGCCGCCAATTTAAACAGTGCCGTCGCACCAATCACGATAGGGAATGTAAACGCCGCATAACCAGGGCTAAATGGAAGACGAAGTAGTTTGAAAAACGCCATATAGATAATGAACGTCATCAACACTGCAATACCAAATAGTAAACCAATGATCACAGGTGAAGGGTTAGCAGTAACGGTTAAGTAACCCGCCAAAGATAGGCTTGCCGGTGCTGCCATAATCGCAATCGTTGGTTTTGCAGCATCTGGCACTTCGTGAGAGAAGATCAAACGGTAAACCATGATTGGTAGCATTACTGCGTAAACCAATAAGCCGAATACCAAAGTCGCGTTAGCTACTGGCTCTAAAACTGGATTACCTGAGAAAGAGACGTCAGCGACGATAATACCGATCGGTGGCACAAACCAGCTTGGCACCATGTGGTGAATCTCAAAGTTTTTAGCTCTGTGGTACAAAAAGCTCATTAGAAACACAACATGCAAAGCCACAGAAGCCAACCACATAGCTTCTTGTAAGAATTGAGAGATTGGCGCCAAAGACGCTGACACCACCATGCACCCCATTGCAAATGTTGGTACCACACTGCCGACAACAGGGTGAGCAAGATCTTCACGCAATAGGTGACCATGAATCAAAAATTTCACAGCTAAAACAAGAAGTAATACCGCCGCAATGCCAGCACTGATCCACTGCACCAAACCCGGTGTGTGTAAGATACCTTGTGCGACTAGAACACCATCCCAACACCAGCCTAAGCTTGCAATTGCGAGTGCTAACCCTGCCATGGGTGTTGGAGCTCCTGTTAATCTATATTTAATACGTTGAATCATGTCAGCCTCTCTTAAACCTAATTCACTAAACTTGTGAACTCATCAGCTTGTTGAAGCCATAATACGCTTGCGCTTCGTTAAACAATATCCAATTATATATAACAAGTGTTCATCAATACTGAACAGAATCCATTTTCACCAGCAGAGTAAAACTAGGAATCTGATGGCTAATATTTCAATAAAACAGCTCAAAGTGTTCGTCACTATTACTCAGCACTCGACATTGACTGCTGCCTCTGAGGCTCTGTTTCTGTCTAAAGCTGCGGTCAGCATGGCACTAGGCGAAATGGAGAAACAACTCGGCCACTCTCTATTTGACCGGGTCAACAACCGATTAATTCTCAACCAAGAGGGACATAAGTTACTTCCATTGGCGGATGAAATATTACATCGTGCTGCTGGTATTGATGTTTTGTTCCGTGATGATCAGCCTTTAAGTGGCAATCTAAAGGTCGGCGCGAGTGACACGATTGGTAATCAGGTCGCACCGTTTATTTTGTCAGGCTTTCGCGAACGAACTCAACATCAGGATCAAAGCTTGTTCATTTCAAACAGTGCACTGATCTGCCAAAAGTTGGTGGATTATGAACTGGATATCGCGCTAATTGAAGGAAAAACATTACACCCTGAACTCATTTCGAGTCAGTTTAGCAGCGATGAAATGTGCATTATTGTTAGTAATCAACATCCTCTTGTTGCCAAAGAAAAAGTGATTTTAAGCGATTTAGAAGACAGCCATTGGATTTTACGTGAATCAGGCTCAGGGACTCGCGAGTTTTTCCTTCGTGCCGTCGCACCGCGCATCGAACATTGGTATGAATCTTTTGAACTCAACACCACAGAAGCAATCATCAACTCTGTTTCTGCCGGTCTTGGCTTTGCCTGTTTGTCTCGTTTAGCTGCTCAGCGAGCGATCGATTCAGGCCGAGTAAAAGCGCTTAATGTACCACTTGATATGAAACGCCGATTCTGGATGCTGGTCCATAAAGACAAATATCAAAGCCCACTGCTGAAATCTTTCATGAGTTATTGTGAAGACTGGGCGGCACATCAAGATTGAGGCCGCATAGTACGGGCTCCAACTGGACTTTTAACATCAGAAACTGTATAAAAAGCCAGTAAAATTTATCAAACTTAGAGGATTAACCATGGCTGTTATCGTCAAGTACGTGGTGGAACGCAACGGAGAAGAGAAAATGACTTTTACCTCTAAAGCCGAAGCTGACGCATACGACAAAATGCTGGATATGGCTGATGAGCTTTTTGAACTGTTAGGCAAAAGCGATTTAGTTGAAGATGAAGGCAAGCAAGAAGAACTTGCAATGTACCTAGCGAAGAACAAAGAAGAAGTTCTTTACGCATTAGGTGCTAAGCGTAAGCCAGCTCCGAAAAAAGCTAAGAAGCTTGAAGCTGTTGAAGACGCAGAAGAAGATGCAGCTTAACTAGCTGATACCTTTCTAAAAAACGTCAATGACGCCTCTAATCAGAGTTCGTTATTGGCGTTTTTTTATACTTATCGAAATATAATGAAGCTTGTTTATAGTCGAAATCGCTCTAAACATTCGCTTGCATGAAAGTGTGAGGAAGATCTAATCTATAGCCATCAGGTGATGGGGTTCCACCTAAGCTTTTGCTTCAACCGCCCGTTCTTTCCGAACAGTGCTAATGACTCCTACAGAATCGAAAACAGGTAATACTGTTGGACGTATCGCTATTCCTCCATTTTGAAATGGACTTAGTCTATTAAGACCAAGTTCCATGACACCTTTGGATTATCGATACTCAAGATCTGTAGTGAATTAGCCGCACCTCTTCCAACACGTCCTGTTTTCTCAACGCCCTAGGCCTTAAATGGCTCTATAAGTGAGAAAACATTATGCACTACTCTTCAGAAATTCAATCAATGTGCCCTATCCAAAGGGGTGATCTACACACTTCAGCACCAATTCCAGTTGAAGGCGCTATGGTTAGTCCAAAAGATGTCATCGCTATTTCTGGCTTAAGCCATGGCGTCGGTACTTGTGCACCACAACAAGGTGCAGCAAAACTAACGCTGAACGTAAAAAACGGCATCATCGAAGAAGCCCTAATCGAAACGATTGGTTGTTCAGGCATGACTCAATCAGCCGCGATGGCAGCCGAAATCCTCACCGGAAGAACCATTCTTGAAGCCCTAAATACTGACTTAGTGTGTGACGCTATTAACGTAGCCATGCGTGAAATCTTCCTGCAGTTTGTTTACGGTCGAACTCAATCAGCTTTCTCTGAAGGCGGTCTAGAAATTGGCGCTGCATTAGAAGACTTAGGTCAAACACAGCGCAGCCAAGTGGGTACCAGTTACTCAACCGCTGCAAAAGGCGTACGTTACCTAGAGCTTGCAGAAGGTTACGTAACCAAACTTGCACTTGATGATCACAGCGAAGTGATTGGCTACGAATATCTCAACCTCGGAAAAATGATGAAGGCGATTAACCAAGGCGTGCCAGCGAATGAAGCGGCCGACCTTGCGACAGGGACCTATGGCCGCTTCGATGAAGCCGTTGCCACCATTAACCCACGCCAACAGTAATTTTGCCAATTTAGAGGAAAGATATGATGAACACTCAATTTAATGAATCAGTAACTCGCGTATTGGCAGAAATGAACTTCGACTCTTTAGAGCAAGCAAACCAATACTGTTTATCACACAATGTCGATCCAAAAGCATTAGTGATGGACACTCAACCTATCGCATTTGAAAGCGCAGCTGACGCTTACACTCTTGGTGCAGCATTGGCTCTGTTCCGTAAAGCCACCAGCGCAGAACAAGCCGCTAATATTATTGGTGAAGGTCTTCAAGCATTCACCAAACCTGGCAGTGTTGCTGAACAACGCCAAGTTGGTATTGGACATGGCGCGCTAGCCGCTCGTCTTCTCAATGAAGAAAGTCACTGCTTCGCCTTCCTTGCGGGTCACGAATCTTTTGCTGCAGCAGAAGGTGCGATCAAAATCGCACTAAACGTCAACAAATCACGTCAAAACCCATTGAAAGTGATCTTAAATGGCCTAGGTAAAGATGCCGCTTATCTTATCTCACGCATCAACGGCTTCACTTACGTGCGCACTCAATACGATTACCAAACAGGTGAACTTGTTGAAACAGAACGTCGCCGTTTCTCACAAGGCCCTCGCGGCGACATCTTGTGTTACGGCGCTGATGATGTTCGTGAAGGTGTGGCTATCATGCACAGAGAAGAGGTGGATGTGAGTATTACGGGTAACTCAACCAACCCTACTCGCTTCCAACACCCAGTAGCGGGTATCTACAAAGCAGAACGCACTCGCCAAGGTTTGCCATACTTCTCAGTTGCTTCAGGCGGCGGTACAGGTCGAACATTGCACCCAGATAACGTAGCAGCAGGCCCAGCGTCTTACGGCATGACCGATACCATGGGCAGAATGCACGCTGATGCTCAGTTCGCAGGTAGCTCTTCAGTTCCTGCTCACGTGGCGATGATGGGCTTCATCGGCATGGGCAACAACCCAATGGTCGGAGCGACGGTTGCATTGGCTGTGGCAGTGAGTGAATCTCAACACGCATAACGACAAAGTGAGTCCCACAATCTGCCTGTTATGTAGAGTCTGTTAGTTGAGAATCAAGCAATAACGGACGACTAAAACTCTACACCTATCACTAAAACCAAACAGCCAGCCTTATGCTGGCTGTTTTTTATTCACACTTGCTCTACTATCTATTTCTAATAATTATTTGTATCTAAGATTAAATACATTCTGCTGTCGTATTTGGCGAGCGCTTCGTTAAAGCCGTTGGACCAAGCGCACTGAACGTGATTACTCGAATGATGGGGTTGATACTCGCGGTAATCGGTATGCAGATGTTGATTGAAGGGATTGAGCAAGCTTATAAGGCACTGTTTATCTAAAGAGGGGATTCACAGGAGAATGTTGATTAACGCACCAATCAATTTGTGTTGATCTGCAGTGTTTTCTCATTGCAGAAAACTATCTCTCAAAAGACAAGCAATATCATTTTACAGACTTTATCCCGATACGCCCTTTCATAACGAGGGCGCTCTCTTTATGATGAACGCAATTAAATTAACTTTGCTAACGGCAGCGCTTGTTATTCGAGCCGTTGTTTTGGAATAGCAAAATCAAGACTCAACACATGGAGATTCAACATGGCTTATTTTTCACTAGCCTTCGGTACGGCAACCAAAAATCGCGACAATAAAATCATTGAAGCGTTCTTCCCTAACCCGCTTCTAAACCCAAGCGACGCTCTTGTAGCAGCTGTAGCTGAAGTGTCAGGTTACGCTGAAGGCAACCAAGCTATCGAAATCTCTGCTGCACAAAGCGCAGAACTGGCGAAAGCATTCGCAGCAAACGATGATGCAGCTAACGCATCTTTCGCAGAAAAAGCGGCAGCGTCTGAACAGCCACTTGTTCTTGTTGTTCTTGCTACTGACGAGAAGCCAGCATCAGTTGCTGAAGGCTTCCTAAAGCTACAACTTATCTCTAACCGCCTAGTACAACCACACGGTACGGTACTGGACGGCATCTTCGGTCTACTGCACAACATCGCATGGACAAACGAAGGCCCTATCGACCTACCTGAGCTGGCTGAGCGTCAAATCGAAGCTCGCCTTGCAGGTCGTGCTCTGTCTGTAGATTGCGTAGACAAGTTCCCTAAAATGGTGGACTACGTAGTACCAACAGGTATTCGTATTGCTGACACTTCTCGTGTTCGTCTTGGCGCACACGTAGGCGAAGGCACAACAGTAATGCACGAAGGTTTCATCAACTTCAATGCTGGTACAACTGGCGTGAGCATGGTTGAAGGTCGTATCTCTGCGGGTGTTGTTGTAGGTAACGGTTCAGACATCGGCGGCGGCGCTTCTATCATGGGTACTCTGTCTGGTGGCGGTACGATGGTTATCTCTATCGGCGAAAACTGCCTACTAGGCGCAAACGCTGGTCTTGGCTTCCCTATGGGCGACCGTTGTACGGTTGAGTCTGGTCTTTACGTGACTGCGGGTACTAAGGTTCGCATGTTAGATAAAGAAGGCAACGAAGTAGAGATCATTAAAGCTCGCGATCTAGCTGGCGTTTCTGATCTTCTGTTCCGTCGTAACTCAATCACTGGCCAAATTGAATGTCTTGCGAACAAGTCTGCTGTTGAGCTAAACAGCGAACTACACAGCAACAACTAATCTAAGCGCTAGATGCTAGATGCTAGATGCTAGATGCTAGATGCTAGATGCTAGAAAATAATAAGCCGCTGGGGTTCAATCCAGCGGCTTTTTTGTATGTTCTGGGAATCATTATTGCCCCATTACCAGTCAGAGTTAACAGAATGTTAACATGTATTTGCCCTACTAAAAGTAATCCCTTGTCTGTTGGATATTTGCAAGGCAAACTGCTGGGCAAAAGTTCGAAAACACTCTGAATGTCTAAAAATCGCCATATTTTTCGAAACTAGGGATTTTATATCATTGGCTTTTCGGTTTCGGTTTCGGTGGCTGAAAGTTTGGGATAATTTGAAAACCATTTGGACATAGCTATGCCTGTACTCTTACCAGAGTACTAGCGGCAGAAGTTTCATAATTTCTGTTGCGCTGCGCTTACAAACCGATAAGAACATAAATCGATATCTACTTAGCCATCTTTACATACCTTTACATCACATGACGTTATCTTACTTACATTAGTATATTCTTAAGTAGTGAAACAAAGAGAAGGAAAACGTCATGAAAATCAAAAGCACGATAATCGCGTTACTCGGTATCGTTATTGCCTTCGGAGCAATGGCTGGTGGCATGAATAACAATATGTCACGCCCAGTATTTTCACAGTTTGATCTCGATGGTGATGGCAAGATAACCGAAGCCGAGTTCAATCAAGCACGCTCAGAACGTATTGCCCAGCGAGCAGAAGAGGGACGTACGTTGAAAAATATCAATCAAAGCCACAGTTTTGCTTCGTTAGATAGCAACGCGGATCGCGCTATCTCTCAACAAGAGTTTAATGCTCATCAAGGCATGGTGAACCCCAAAAATACCATGGGCAAAGGCAAAAACAATCAGTAGCTCAATTCAATCAGGCCTCCATTTGTGAGGCCTGACTTATTTTGAGATCAAGGAAGCAAATCCGCTTATGTTGGTGTGCTACCTTTTGCTTAAGGAAAAGCTAATATATAGTAAGGGAATCGCTATGACTAGGTATAGCTGGTTACAAAGGGCTCTGTTTGTTCCTCCTGTTTTGTTGGGCATCGCGTTATTGGTGATCGCACCAGGGATGAAGGCTGAACCGCCTAATGCGAGTAATACGGCTGCTAAAAAGGTGGTTCGGGTGTTGAAAGTCGAGCCGCGAAATATCCAACCTTCTGCCATCGGATATGGACATACCGAGTCTGTTCAAGACTGGCAGGCACAGTCTGAACTTGACGGCGCGGTTGTGTGGGTTTCTGAGCAATACAAAACGGGCGCTATTATCCGCAAAGACAGCGAACTCCTTAGAATTGACCCCACCGCTTATCAACTTACTATTGCCCGTTTGCAAGCTGAGCTTGAAGTGCTAATGCTAACGAATCAGACCATTATCGATTCGCTCAAGATTGCAGAGAAAGAGTTTGAGGTACAACAGTCAGAATATGCCCGCTCAATCAAATTGAGTGAAACCGGGCATATCTCCAAAACAGAGAAAGACCGCGCGACCAAAGACTTGCTCAGCAGCCAGCAACAGCTCCAGACACAGAAAAACCAACTGGCAATTAATCAAGCGCAGCAAAAGGTTTTGCAAACGGAACTAGCACTTGCAAACCGAGATCTCGAACAAACCGTAATTAAAGCCCCATTTGATATTCGCATTGTCGAAACCTTGGTTGGACTCGCCGAGTATGTCAACAAGGGGGAATTGCTGCTCAAAGCGGATGACATCGATGCCGTTGAGGTTCGCGCGCAGTTTCCGCTTGGTAAAATGCGTCCGCTAAGAAATTCCAATCGCTTTGACTCGCTTGACGAAGATGTTCATAGCAACTTGAGCGCGACAGTCGAGCTCCAAGCAGGCGATAAAGTAATTACTTGGCCTGCCGAGATCAGCCGCTCCGGCGGTGAAATCGATGCTCAGACTCAAAGCCAAAGCCTGGTTGCACAAGTAAATCAGCCCTATCAGCAAGCCATTCCCGGGGAGAAGCCACCACTTATTCGTGGGACTTTCGTTAAAGTCACGATTAAAGCACCAATGATGGAGCAACAAGTCTTGCTACCGATAAACGCCATCCATGATGGTAAAGTTTACACTGTCTCTGAAGGTAAACTGAAAAGCAAACCTGTCAGGATAGATTTCGTCCAAGGGCAGGTTGCGGTGATCAAATCTGGCGTGGAATTCGGTGATGTGGTTGTGCTAAGTAAACTTTCACCCGCCGTTGAGGGGATGGCTTTACAACCGCAACCGGATGAGAAAATCGGCCTTTGGTTGGATACGCAGAGCGGATTTAAAGCCCTAAACGCGATTCAGAAAGAGGGCAAATTATGATCGCTTTTTTTGCTCGGCACACCACTGGCGCCAATGTCCTGATGATGGCGGCACTGCTGTTAGGGGCTTTTGCCTTGCCCAAACTGCAGAAAGACACTTTTCCGTTGACGCCGACCAAAAATATTGAGGTTCGGATCGTTTATCCGGGCGCGTCACCTTTTGAGATGATGGAAGAAGTGTGTTACCCGTTGGAAGATTCTCTCGATAAGCTGAGTGGAATTAAAGAGTTAAGCTGTGATGCCCGAGAGAGTTTGGTCATCGCCAATGTGGAAATCGGCGATGATGAAGACATTGACACTTTAACCAGCGATATTCAACAGCAGGTTAACGCCATCAGTGATTTTCCGGATCGAGTTGAGCAGATCACGGTGTCGAAACTGGACCGAGTGGCAACGGTGGCCAGTGTCGCGATTACCGGCAATATGTCAGATAGGGACTTATATCTCTATGCCCAACAAATTAAGCACAAGTTAAAAGAGAGCCCATTGATCGCTCAGGTGACCGTGAGCGGTTTTGCGGATCAAGAAATAGAAATTCGCGTATCGCAGTGGAAGTTGCAGCAGTACGGCCTGAGTGTGTCCGACTTGTCCAATCTAGTACAACAGCAAAGTATCAGCACTCCTGCTGGCGTATTTAGTAATGACTTGGAAGAGATCAGCGTCCGCTTCGACCACTTAGGCAGCAACGTCAGAGACTTCGAAAATATCGTGATTAAATCCAGTGAGACGGGGACTCAGGTTCGCCTCGGTGATGTTGCCGTTATTCAGCAGAAGTTCACTAGCGATGAAAATCAAATCCTGTTCAATGGTCAGCGTGCCGCTTTGCTTCAGGTGTCCAAAACGCAATTTCAAGATACCTTAACGGTCAAAGATGCGATCGTCAGCATCGTTGAAAAAGAACAGGCGAGAGCCCCTGAAGGCGTCGCTTTAACCATCACCCAAGATTCCAGCACCAATATTATTGAGCGTCTGAGAATCCTCACCAGCAATGGCGCACAGGGATTAGCACTGGCATTTTTGATGTTGTGGGCGTTTTTTAATATTCGCTTTAGCTTTTGGGTCACCATGGGGCTGCCGGTTTCATTCCTTGGCGCCATTTTTGCGATACAACTTCTCGGTTATACCCTGAATATGATGACGCTGGCCGGGCTGATTGTCGCGATTGGTCTGCTAATGGACGACTCGTTGATCATTGCAGAAAACATCGCTGCCAAGAGGCAACAAGGGCTACCCGCGTTTGACGCTGCAGTTGAAGGTACCAAACAAGTCTTCCCAGGTGTGATTGCATCGTTTGCTACCACCATCATGGTGATAGGGCCGCTGATGTTTCTCACAGGCAAGATGGGCGAAGTACTACGCTATATTCCCATCGTGTTATTGATTACCTTGCTTGTTAGTCTGATAGAAGCTTTCTTGATCTTGCCGTCTCATTTGGCACATAGCCATACTGAATCTCGCTCTAATCCTATACGGGACAAGTTCATTGCCGGTTTTGAAAACATCAGAGACAGATTCTTTGTGCCAGTGAGTGTCAAGGCGATGAATGCACCTTATCTTTCAGTAGGGATATTGGTGATGGTGGTGATGATTTCAACCGCTTCCATTTCGTCAGGTTGGCTGAAATTCAAAGCCATGCCTGCCTTGGAAAGTGATGTGCTGCAGGCGCGTATCTTGCTCCCTCAAGGCAGTTTACTGAGCCAGACAGAGGCGGTGGTGGAGAAGGTTTCAAACGCGCTTGATGAACTCAACCAAGAATACGCAGAGAAATACCCAAGCTCAAAACCTTTGGTCGCGAGCACCACGATCATGTTCAACTCAAATGCTGATGCTAATGAGTCGGGGCCGCATATGGCAACCGTCAGTGCCGATCTATTGCCAGCGCAATTTAGGCAGCAGAGCATTAAAGATCTGATCCAAGATTGGAAACAAAAAGTAGGCCCTACGGCGGATGTGGTTTCACTCAAGTTTACCGATAAAGAACGGGGCATTGCTGGCAATGGCATTGATATTCGGGTTCAGGGTGAGTCGTTACAAGAGCTCAATCAAGTCAGCCGCTCGCTGGTGAAATGGTTGAAGGGATTTGACGGTGTCTATAACCTCTCCACCGATCTGCGTGAGGGCAGAACCGAATTTCACGTTAACCTTAAAGATGAAGCTGGCGTGATGGGAGTTAATGCTTCCAACATTGCTCAAACGCTGCGCAGCGCGGTAAAAGGCAGTACTGATCTGACGGTTTTCCAACAAGGCGAGCTGGTGGATATTAGTGTGAGACTGGATGAGTTTACGCACCAAGCTAGCCTGTATGAGTTGAATAACTTGATGGTGACTGCAGGCAATGGAACCCTAGTTCCATTATCAAGTGTTGCGACGTTTGACAGAAAACAAGCCTTCTCGCGAATTCACCGCATTAATGGGATGAACACTGTGGTTGTGCAAGGCAATATCGATACGCGGGTTGCCAATGCGCGTGAAATCATGCTGCAGTTCAATAGCGAATTTGTCTCGCAAACTCAACACAAATTCCCAGACATCACCTTCACCTCGCAAGGTCAGGATAAAGAAAGCTCAGATACGGGCTCCTCGCTGGCGGCCTTCTTTGCTCTTGGCGTGGTGGGGATTTATCTTATTTTAGTGTTCCTGTTACAAAGCTACACTCAACCGATTGCTGTGCTGCTGGCAATCCCTATGGGCTGGATTGGTGTGGTATGGGGGCACTTGGGCATGGGGTTCGATTTGACTATTCCAAGCTTGGTTGGCTTTGCTACCTTAGCGGGTATCGTCGTTAACGATAACATTCTGTTGGTCAATTTTATTAAGAAGAATATCGCCCAAGGCGAGCGCTTGATAGACGCTTGTCGAGAGGCGGTACGTGACCGATTTAGAGCGATATTTATCACCTCGTTAACCACATTTGCAGGATTGCTTCCACTGTTAACCGAAACCAGTACGCAAGCGCAATTTCTGATCCCGTTAATTGCCAGTATTGCGTTTGGCTTAGTCTCGGCTACGTTACTAGCGTCAATTGTTGTGCCTTGCGTGCTGCTTATTTTGGACGATTTAAAGCTGACCAAATGGGCAGAAGGTGCTCAATCTTCCCTTTGAGGCCCTTGGGAGTGCATGCTGAACCATGTCATTTAGCCCGGCATGAAAATGGTAGTTTGCGTAGAATTTATTTGGCGATTAAACCCTATCACTGACTGCTGTTTTTTTGCGTACAAAAAACAATAGGGTCAGGTCTTGTCTTTTGCTCTTTGGTGGCAGTTTTTCTATCAGGTTTAGTTATTTGTCATACCTGAAGTTATTAGTCATTTGCTAATGTTTGATTTTCCAAAACTCATTTCTGTCCAAAAGTTTGTTATACACACATCCACTATACGGTGATCCCTACACCACACTCACCACCAAAAAAAGCGCAGACCTTTCGATCTGCGCTTGTGGTTATTGTCCCGATAACACTGTTTAAATCGTTTTCAATTAACCCACATTCTTACGTGCGTTTTGGAACATACGCATCCAAGCACCATTCTCGCCCCAACCTTCTGGAGACCAAGAGTTAGCAACAGTACGGAATACACGCTCTGGGTGAGGCATCATAATTGTCACGCGGCCGTCAGTCGTTGTTAAACCTGTGATAGCGTTTGGCGAACCATTCGGGTTATTCGGGTATTGCTGCGTTTGGTTACCGTTGTTATCAACGTAACGTAGAGCAACCGTACCTGAGTTTTCAATCGCGTTTAGGTGGTCGTTATCACGTACTTCTACGCGGCCTTCACCGTGAGAAACAGCGATTGGCATACGAGAACCTTCCATGCCGTTGAAGAATACAGAATCTGACTTCTGAACTTCTACTAGGCTGAAACGTGCTTCAAAGCGCTCAGATTCGTTGCGAACGAAACGTGGCCAGTACTCCGCACCTGGGATAAGTTCACGTAGATTCGACAGCATCTGACAACCGTTACACACACCTAGAGAGAAGGTATCTTCACGCTTGAAGAAGTTTTCAAACTGGTCACGAGTCGAGTCATTAAACAAAACCGACTTCGCCCAACCTTCACCAGCACCTAGTACATCACCGTAAGAGAAGCCACCACATGCCACAAGGCCGTTGTATTCTTCTAGTACCGCTTGACCTGTTAGGATGTCGCTCATGTGAATATCAGTTGCTTCGAAGCCTGCACGGTCGAATGCTGCTGCCATTTCAACGTGAGAGTTAACACCCTGCTCACGTAGAATCGCCATCTTAGGCTTAGCACCTGTGTTGATGAACGGTGCTGCGATGTCTTCGTTTACGTCAAAGCTCAGTTTCACGTTCAGACCTGGGTCCGAGTTGTCTTTCTTCGCTTCGTGTTCTTGGTCAGCACATACTGGGTTATCACGCAGACCTTGCATCTTGTGCGTTGTCTCAGCCCAGATAGTACGTAGTTCAGTACGGTTACGTTGGATTACAACGTCTGCGCCTGACTTAATCACTAGCTCATCAGAAGCTTCCCCTTCACCAACAACGCTGCCAATCACATGAGAACATGCTTCTAGACCGTTAGCTGCAAGAGTAGAAAGTACTGCGTCTAGGTCGTCGTTACGGACTTGGATTACTGCACCTAGCTCTTCGTTGAACAGTGCTGCTAGCGTGTCTTCACCTAACGCTTCAATGTTTGCATTAACACCACAGTGACCTGCGAATGCCATTTCTGCTAGCGTTACGAATAGACCACCATCGCCTTTATCGTGGTAAGCGACAACTTGGTCGTTCGCTACAAGTGCTTGAACGCCTTCGTAGAAACCTTTTAGTTGCGCTGCGTTGTCTACGTCTGCTGGCTTGTCACCAAGCTGCTTGTAAACCTGTGCAAGTGCTGTTGCACCCATACGGTTTTTGCCGTTACCTAGGTCGATAAGAACTAGGCTTGTATTACCTAGTCCTTCAAGGTTATCAGGGGTGCGAAGCTGAGGAGTAATCGTCTTACGAACATCTTCAACACGTGCAAACGCAGTGATAACAAGAGATAGCGGAGACGTTACTTCTTTCTGCTCGCCATTCTCTTCCCACTTAGTCTTCATCGACATTGAGTCTTTACCCACTGGGATAGTTAGACCCAGAGCTGGACATAGTTCTTCACCAACCGCTTTAACCGCTTCGTAAAGACCTGCATCTTCACCTGGGTGACCTGCTGGAGACATCCAGTTAGCCGACAGTTTAATGTGTTTGATATCGCCGATGTTGGTCGCTGCGATGTTAGTAATTGCTTCACCAACCGCTAGACGAGCCGATGCGCCGAAGTCTAGAAGTGCCACTGGCGTACGCTCACCAAGAGACATAGCCTCACCGTGGTAAGAGTCGTAGCTTGCCGCTGTTACTGCGCAGTTAGCAACAGGAACCTGCCATGGACCAACCATTTGGTCACGAGCTACAAGGCCTGTTACCGAGCGGTCACCGATGGTGATAAGGAATGTTTTCTCAGCGACTGTTGGCAAGCGAAGAACACGGTCAACCGCTTCGTTCATCTCGATGCCAGAACGGTCAATCGCAGGGTTGTTAGCTTTTAGCGTTTTCGCGTCACGGTGCATCTTAGGTGTTTTACCTAATAGGATGTCCATTGGCATGTCGATTGGCGTGTTGTCGAAGTGTGAATCTTCTAATTTCAGATCACGTTCTTCAGTTGCTTTACCAACCACTGCGTACGGTGCACGTTCACGCTTACAAATCGCGTCGAACGTTGCCATGTCTTTATCAGCAACCGCCATTACATAACGCTCTTGAGATTCGTTACACCAGATCTCAAGTGGGCTCATGCCCGGCTCATCGTTTGGTACGTCACGTAGGTTAAAGATACCGCCACGCTCGCCATCGTCTACTAGCTCAGGAAGTGCGTTCGAGATACCGCCCGCGCCCACATCGTGGATGAATGCGATTGGGTTCGCATCACCTAACTGCCAACAACGGTCGATAACTTCCTGACAACGACGCTCCATTTCTGGGTTTTCACGTTGTACAGAAGCGAAATCAAGATCTTCAGAAGAAGAACCAGAATCCATTGAAGATGCCGCACCGCCACCAAGGCCGATGTTCATCGCAGGACCACCAAGAACGATTAGGCTTGCACCTACTGGGATCTCTTTCTTCTGAACGTGCTCATCACGGATGTTGCCAAGACCACCAGCTAGCATGATTGGTTTGTGGTAACCACGCACTTCTTCACCTGCGTGAGAGTTTACTTTCTCTTCGTAAGTACGGAAGTAACCAAGTAGGTTTGGACGACCAAATTCGTTGTTGAATGCCGCACCACCAAGAGGACCTTCAAGCATGATATCCAAAGCAGTCACGATACGGCTTGGCTTGCCAAAGTCAGTTTCCCAAGGTTGAACGAAGTTCGGGATCTTAAGGTTAGATACAGAGAAAGCAACAAGACCCGCTTTTGGCTTACCACCAATACCGGTTGCGCCTTCATCACGGATTTCACCGCCTGAACCTGTCGATGCACCTGGCCACGGTGAGATTGCCGTTGGGTGGTTGTGCGTTTCAACTTTCATCAAGATGTGTGTTTTTTCTTGGTGGTAGCTGTACTGGCGAGTTTCTGGATCTGGGAAGAAACGACCAACTTCAGAACCTGTCATTACCGCTGCGTTATCTTTATAAGCAGACAGAACATGTTCTGGTGTCGTTTCAAAGGTGTTCTTAATCATCTTGAACAATGATTTTTCTTGCTTAACGCCATCGATAGTCCAATCAGCGTTAAAGATCTTATGACGACAGTGCTCTGAGTTCGCTTGTGCAAACATCATTAGCTCGATGTCCGTCGGGTTACGACCTAGCTTCTCAGTGAAGCTTTCAAGAAGGTAATCAATCTCATCTTCTGCAAGTGCAAGACCTAGGGTAACGTTTGCTTTTTCAAGCGCTTTACGTCCGCCAGTTAATAGGTCAACTTCCGCATAAGGAGCAGGCTCAGCAACGGTAAATAGTGCCGCCGCTGATTCGAAGTCAGTGAAAACCACTTCCATCATACGGTCGTGCAGGATTGCTTTCAGCTCAACAAGTTGAAGTTCAGAAAGTTCAGCAGAGGTTTCAATGTAGAAAGCAGTACCGCGCTCTAGACGTGACACTTTAGCCAGTCCGCAGTTGTGTGCGATATCTGTTGATTTTGAAGACCAAGGCGAGATAGTGCCTGGGCGTGGCGTTGCAAGCAGCAGTAAACCTTCAGGTTCATGCTCTTCAATCGTTGGACCGTAAGTCAGTAGCTTTTCTAGCTTCTCAACTTCAGACTCATCTAGGTCTGCCGTTAGATCAGCAAAGTGGGCAAACTCAGCGTAAATACCTGTTACAGGTAAGCTTAATTCACGACAAAGCTCTAAAAGCTTGTTAACACGAAACTCAGATAGAGCTGGGGAGCCACGCAAAATTCTCATGTGCTTACGTCTCTTATGCAGTTGATTAAGGTAGTATTGGAATAAATTCAGTGGGTTAAAGGAAAAACCTAACTGTTTTCTTCGAAGCTATTCCCGAAGGTTTAAAAACCTATGCCGATCCCACCTCTTCAATGCGAGCGCATTATAAAGCATTTCTTTTTGTGACGTAACACCAAAAGCAACCGTTTGCGTGATTTTTTTTATCTTTCTGCGTAAATGGTACTTTTGCTGCATTTATCACCACTTTTACAACTGTTTAATTAAACCTGCTTTGCCAGCCTTGCGGGGTTTGGTATAAAGGAGCTTCCACTTTTCGAGATTTCATTTTGATGCCTAAATTTACGCTCATCTTTTCGTCTAAGTTCCTTCTGCTCGCCATCGCCCTATTTGGGTTGGCTGGATGCCAGATTGAATCTGAACCTAAAAGTGTCCTTGAGCAGATACGAGATCGTGGCGTTCTTCGTGTCGGCACCCTAAATAACCAACTCTCTTATTACATCGGTCCTGATGGTCCTGCTGGCTTGGATTACGAATTAGCTCGTGAATTTGCGCAGGAGCTTGGTGTAAAGCTTGAGGTTAAACCCGCTTACCGTTTGTCTGGCTTGTTCCCTGCACTGCAGAAAGGCGAAATCGATCTTATCGCGACCGGCTTAACGCAAAACAACAAACTGACACGAGCTTATCGCGCCGCACCTGCTTATTACTACGTAAGCCAACAGGTCGTATACAAAAAAGGCCAGTGGCGACCGAGAAACCTTGAACAACTGATCAATTTCGAGAATGAGCGTCAGGCTGACTTTGTTAAAGCACAAACTGAATCAGAAGAGGCGGCGTCTACTGACACATTAACGCCATCTTTGGTTGTGGTGAAAGACTCACACTTTGAACCAACACTCAAACTGCTGCAGAAAACGCACGATGACTTCATCTATGACGCGGTTGGCAATGCAGACATCAATGACCTGCTAAAAGAAGTATCAACAGGCGAACGTTTATTCACAGTGGCCGACTCTATCGAGCTATCACTGGCGCAACGTTTGTACCCAGATGTTGCCTTGGCATTTGAGCTGACAGAAGACCAACCTATCTCTTGGTACCTAAATAGATCGGAAGATGAAAGCCTGTATGCTTTGCTGATTGAGTTCTTCGGTAACCTAAAACAGTCTGGTGAACTGGCTTCACTAGAAGAGAAATACATCGGCCACATCGGCACTTTTGACTACGTTGATACTCGTGCCTTTATCCGCGCACTGGACAGCAAGTTGCCAAAATGGTCGCCGCTATTTCAAAGGTACTCTCAAGAATTTGATTGGCGCTTGATTGCCGCTTTGGCCTACCAAGAATCACACTGGAACCCTGTTGCGCGCTCACCAACGGGTGTTCGTGGCATGATGATGTTGACACTGCCCACCGCGAAGAGTGTTGGGGTAACCAACCGTCTCGACCCGAACCAGTCGGTACAAGGCGGTGTTGAGTACCTGCGTCGTATCGTGAACCGAGTACCAGATTCAATCACTCAACACGAAAAGATCTGGTTTGCACTTGCTTCATACAATGTCGGTTACGGGCACATGATGGACGCGCGTCGCCTCACGAAGGCACAAGGAGGAGATCCTGATGCTTGGGGCGATGTGAAAGACAGATTACCTCTGTTAAGACAGAAGAAGTACTACAGCCAAACTCGATATGGGTATGCGCGTGGTGATGAAGCGAGAAACTACGTTGAAAACATTCGCCGTTATTACCAAAGCATTATTGGCCATGTAAATAAGCGCAATAAAGAACAAGAAGCGACCCTTGAAGGTTTGGTGGTGATCCCACCTTTAGAAACCTCAGGTGCTGAATCGAGTATCAGCGCAGCTCAGTCGACAGTAAGCAGTTCTGAGCCTTCACAGTAAAACCCAAAAGAGCAATGCCATCTAGCATTGCTCTTTTTTATTGTCTTTTTTCGACTCTTCTTTCGTCACTAAGGGATAAGGGAAGCAGGCAAGAAAATGATGATGAGATCTAGAGTGTCATATTGCAGTAACAATCGAACCTTACAACGGCACACCACAATCAAGATTATGCTCTGTTGCACTGCAATGCTGGCTTTAGACTAGAACTGCTCTTCTATTTAAGCCAAGCGTGCGACAGGCCAAACAAACGAATAACACTATAATTAAATCGTTAGTCCAAACTAAAAAGTCAGACGACAAATAGGAAATCATTGAAATGATGAAGAAACTGAAATCGAAACGCCTTGATAAGACCGTTGCTGCAAACCGTCGTAAGCGTATGCTTTCAAATAATAAGAAGAAGATCATTTGGCGCAATCGCGCTTTCATGCAGATGATTGCTGAGTAAATGTAGTTACTCAGTCAGTTTGCTTGGCACTCTTGCGATAGAGAGTGCCGAAAGTACGCTGCTATTTCTTATTGCCAGCCTTCATCTCTGCTTCTAAACGCTGCTCTTCCAACAGACGTTCTTGCTTTCGCTTCTCTTTTATCTCTTTTCTACGACGCTTGAAAAACGCTTGTAATTGCTCACGGCACTCTTCCTCTAACAAACCATGTTCAACGTCGGCATAGTGGTATGAGGCTTGGCTTTCAAACAAATTCAACACTGTACCTGCAGCGCCTGCTTTTAAGTCTGGAGCACCAAACACAATGCGCTTTACTCGGCTGTGTAGCAAGGCACCTGCGCACATTGGGCAAGGCTCTAGCGTAACGTATAAAGTGGTATCGAGTAGCCGATAGTTTTCTAAGGTTTGACCGGCTTTACGCAAGGTTTCAATTTCTGCGTGTGCCGTAGCATCGTGGCTGCCAATCGAACGGTTCCATCCTTCAGAGATAATCTCCCCATCTTTTACTAATACTGCACCAACAGGAACCTCTCCCTCGCTCTCTGCTTGCTTAGCTACCTCAATGGCGCGTCGCATGAAGATTTCATCTTGAGGGGTGAATTGATGGTCTGACAAAGGGAACTCCAGAAACAAAGGATAAAAACGAAAATAAGTATGCGGTGAAGCATACCTAATCTTAGAGATAATGAACAATAAAGAGGTAATAGACAACAACAGACAATGAACCATTGCCGCTTGCTGGTTGGTCGAACTGTTAGCTATTAGCGTCTTCTATGTCATCAGCTATTGGCGTCGCTTTGATACTCACAATGCGATTGTTCTCAACAGAGATAATTTCAAACTGCCACTGCTGGTATTGAACAACTTCGCCTGCATCCGGTAAGCGCCCTATTAACCATGTCACAAGGCCATTCAGCGTTTGGAAGCTCTCGCTTTCGCCCTCAAAATCCGATAGCTCTAAACGGTTTTTCAGTTCACTGATAGGAATCAATCCATCCACCAACAAACCGTCTTCCACTTGCTCGGTCCAAAGATCGTTCGGATTATTCGATAGCTCGCCAGCAATCGCCTCAAGAATATCGTAATGAGTCACAAGACCTTGAACATCGCCATACTCGTCGACAATGAATGCCATCTCGGTGCCCGACTCTTTAAAGTAGCCAAGTAGACGCAGAGCTTTCATCGATTCTGGAACATAGATCGGCGAGCGAGACAGCCCCATGATCACTTGAATGCTTAGATTGCCCGCCTGATTCAGCAAGGCTTTGGCTGACACTGTACCCACCACTTTATTGAGGTGATCTTGGCACAATGGAAACACACTGTGTTTTGATGAACGCAGTTTCTTTAATATCTGCTCAACGGGTTGGTCGACATCCAGAAAGTCGATGTCTCGACGCGGAGTCATCAATGAGCTCACAAGACGATCATCAAGCTGCAAGATATTACGAATCATCTCTTGTTCGCCGCGTTCAATCACACCCGATTCTGAGCCCTCTTTCACAAGTGCATGGATATCATCTTCGGTAACGCTATCTTCTTCACCGCCTCGGCCCATCAACTTAAGAATACCTTCCGTTGAAGCCGACAACGCAAACACAAACGGCGTCGCGATTTTAGATAACCAGAAGATTGGCAGCGCGACTAACACAGCAATGTTTTCAGCTTGAGACTGAGCAAAACGCTTTGGTACCAACTCACCGACAACGATAGCGAAATAAGTAATACCTACCACCACAACCGCAGTAGACAAGATGTTCGCTTGTGTTGGGTCTACTCCCCACAGTTCAAGTTGAACGGCTAGTGGAGCCGATAGCGTCGCCTCACCCACAATCCCGCTGAGTAGGCCGATTACCGTGATACCGATTTGGATTGTAGAGAGGAAGCGGGTTGGGTTTTCTTTGAGATCAAGAGCAACCTGAGCGGAGCGGTGTTTTTTGGCTAAGCGTTTCAGCCGACTATTTTTTGCTGCTACCAATGCAATCTCAGACATGGCAAACAGACCATTTAAAACAATTAACCCTACTAAAAGCAGAATTTTCATGTGGCTTGGATTTCCTAAATTTACCGGCCAACAATTAGCCGTAATCCGGAGTATAAGCTGAGTGCCTTTATTTTGAATATAAAAAGTTTTGGATATAGAAAGTTTTGGATATAAAAACCTTGGATATAAAAAACGGAAAAAATAGCGAAAAAAAGCCCGCACATTTCGGTGCGGGCTTAGCAATGAATAAAGCTTAGTTTTGCTTAGTTCAATCTTACATTGTGTAAGTATAAGGTGCTTGGATACCTAGTGGGATACCAAGAGCCCAGTAAGCTAGCAAGAAGATAGACCAACCGATTAACATCGCAATCGAGAATGGCATCATTAGAGAAGCTAGAGTACCGATACCTGTCGACTTAACGTAGCGCTGACAGTAAACAACAACCAGTGGGAAGAACACCATTAGTGGAGAGATGATGTTAGACACTGAGTCACCTACACGGTAAGCCGCTTGAGATAGCTCAGGAGAGATACCCACAACCATTAGCATTGGAACTAGGATAGGACCAATCAGTGCCCACTTAGCTGAAGCAGAACCAACAAGAAGGTTAACTGCAGCCGTTAGTAGAATCATACCAACAACCGTTGCTTCACCTGGAAGGTCCATCGCTTTCAAGCCTTCAGCACCGTAAAGTGCCAGCATAGTACCGATGTTTGATTGAGCGAATGCAGATAGGAACTGAGCACAGAAGAACGACATTACAATGTATGCGCCCATCGTTGCCATCGTCTCAGACATTGCTTTGATAACATCATTACTATTCTTGAATGTACCCGCTACACGGCCGTAGACGATACCCGGAATAATAAACAGGATGAAGATCAGAGGAACGATAGACTTCATTACTGGTGCTGAGAACGCCGTTAATTCGCCTTCAGGTGAACGAAGTGCTGAGTTTTCAGGCATTAGAGCCGCGATAAGCAGACCAATACCGGCAACCATTGCCCAACCAGCGAATTTGAATGCTTTAGATTCAATGGCTGTGAACGTACCTAGATCAGGTGCTTGTTCTGCATCTTCATCTACAGGCGTATTAGCAAGACGAGGCTCGATAATTTTCTCTGTAACGTACCAACCAATTGCCACAATTAGAATTGAAGACAAACCAGTAAAGAAGATGTTCGCTAGAGGGTTGATCACATATGCAGGGTCAAGAACGTTTGCCGCTGTTTGAGTGAAACCAGCTAGTAGCGGATCAATACCTGAAGGGATAAAGTTCGCTGAGAAACCACCTGATACACCAGCAAACGCTGCTGCAATACCCGCTAGAGGGTGACGACCCGCAGCGTGGAAGATGATACCGCCAAGAGGGATTACTAGAACGTAACCTGCATCAGCTGCTGTGTGAGACACGATAGCAACCAAGATTAGCATCGGCGTTAGTAGCTTAGCTGGCGTGAAGTTAAGCATCTTCTTAAGGCCAGTCGTAATGAAGCCTGAAGAGTCTGCAACGCCAACACCTAGCATAGCAACAAGTACGATGCCTAGAGGTGCGAAGCCTGTGAACGTGGTAACCATATTCGCTAGGAAGCTAGCAAGCGCTTCACCAGTTAGTAGGTTGTTTACTTCAAGAGCAGCACCCGTTTGAGGGTTGATTAAGTCGAATGAAAGATTCGATAAAAGTGCAGATGCTACCCATACAATAACTAGAGCCCAGAAGAACAGGATTGCTGGATCTGGAATTTTGTTGCCGGCGCGTTCAATGAAGTTTAGAAAGCGGTCCATACCACTGATCTTCTCAGTCGATGGTGCTTTTTTTACGGCTTGGTTACTCATTGTAACTCCATATGTGATGTTGTTTTGTTTAGGCCTAATATAAGTTTTGACCACGGCCTATTGATACAGCACATATTCTATTAAAGTCGTTGTTAAAAAGCACAAGATTCCACCTAATTTTCCATAAATGGAGACATATTTTGCAAAAATACCATACAACCACAACAATATAAAAACATAAAAAACACCATTCCATATACAGAGTTTTAACTAGCACGTAAACAATGTCCGAGGAGTGAAAATTATCAGTAAAAGGGGTAGCATGAGCCTTGGCATGCAGTAAACGTTTGCTTGAGGGTCAATCAAACTCACTGTATTTGGAGAGCATAGTTTCGAGGTAAATACTTTGTGCGTGGTTCATACGATCTTGCCATGCAATTGTGACAGTAATGCTTTTTAATGCGCTAGACAGAGCACCGTTTGCATTAGTCACTTCACAAGTCATGGCATAGGCAGACCCCGACAAACCGGATAAAGGATCTGAACTTGCTGTGTTGAGACAATGACTCGCCTGATTTAGTTCTGAAAAAGGAATTAAACCTACCGCCCCACTCGCATTAGACGCCCGAGTTCGATAATACTCCATCTGCCTTTCTGCAAAATGCAGCGCTTCGATACTCTGAATCGCATAGTCGGCTTTCTGCTCAGTGTAGGTCTGCAGCTTGACCATGCCTAACGCGGCCACGCCCACCAGTAGAAAAGAGATAAGTACTTCAAGTAAACTAAAACCACGCTGGTTAGAAATCACTCCATGAGCCCTTTTTCCACTGTATTTCGACAGGTTCATCATGCGGGTTGTATTCTCCTCGATAATCTAGATTCATCGAGCCTTTAATCGTAGAAAGCCCCCCGATTGAATCCAAAAATATGCCTCCTTTAGGGAAGAAGGAAGCGTTAGCTATATAGGTACTATTTTCTTCAACCAATAAAGAGTAATCCATCGTTGCTGGTAACTTATCCCAACTATCAGCAAGAAAGTCCGTGTTTTTTTCAGCACCTGAAGCGTCCTTGAAGACACTCATGTCATTCAAGTGATAAAAAGCACCATCAAGTACACTGGCGTTTCCATTTGCGAAAATCCCATTTTCGACCACTAAAGATCGTGGTGTGATCGTTCCTGCACTATCCACAATATTAATGGCTGGGTGCCAAACTACACAGTCCCCAATGACCCACACCTTAGTTTTACCAGCTGAAAAGGCATCATTGATTCGAGTACTGCACTCCTTGCCCACGTATTTATTTGTGTTTGAATCGAAATCTACATGCACGGTATTCCCGTGAGAATCCGTCTCTAATAGGTTTATTACCTCATATTCATTACTTTTAAGGGCGTTGATATTGTCCGTTGTTTTCTTTACCCCGAAGTAGTTTTCGAAACCATTTAGATTGGTGTCATGAACGTAATCACTCATAAAAGCACCGCTAGGATCACTACCCGATGCGGTAATCGTTGCGCTCTCACTCAAGTCAGTTACCGCATCTTTACAAGCGCTAAAATCTGCAGGTGCATTCTCAGGATTAGAAACGGTGGTTAAGCTCCCCCCTGTACCTTTGGTGTGTATAACAGAGTCGAAAAACCGAACTGCCACACACTCATATACACCGTTGTTACTGGTTTCACTGAGTTCAGGGTCGATATCCATGATGTCCTCGGAAATAATTTCGAGAGCCGATATTGCTTGTATGGCCCCCAAACCCGAATCATTAGAAAATCGAATTTCTTTATTAATCGATGTTCTGTTGGCGGTTGAGACAAGGATATTAGCGTTATCGGATGATTTATCTAATGAAGAAAGCTTGTTGCTACAGGAATCCAGGAGATCACCTGGGATCGCGGTACTGCTGTTTTCAATAATAACGCTTAGACCACACTCCAATCCCCCCTCGGCGGTCCAATGTTCTTTGCGAGCTTGAACCTCGTTTTGAGCACGCTTTATTTGGTAAAAAGTGGTTTTAAAGCTACCAAGAGAAACGATCAGCACACCAATCAATAGAATACTGACTAGAAGTAGTGTTACCGCTCCATTTTGCTTTAATCGCATCATTGCCAATTCCTTTGTACCACTGAAGTCACTACTCTCTGACTTTCATCTGCATTCACAAGAGAAGCTTCTAGAGCGATATCGACTCTTTGCGAGGTTGCCAGACTGTTAGATAACTCAGTTACAGAAACCAAAAAAAGTTCTACTTCTATTTGCTTTTCGAAAAACAAACTTTCACATGTCATTGCTCCCAAACCAGATGACGTAATCTGAGTGATATCTAATAAATAAGAAGATTCTTCTTGGCAATAGTTCAGCTTATTACCCTTAAATTGATAGACAATGTTTCGATAGGCCGAAGATGCGCTGTTTTGTCGATAAACAAAACCAACGTAAGATTCACTGGCACTGGATTGAAAGGTATAAATCGTATTGGCAGCGCCCGATAGCTTCACTGATTGTCCAGAGTCTGCATCATAACCGGCTCGCCAGAGCTCCTCTTTCATCATTTGAGTAGTAGCGAATAGGTTCTGAGATAAGAGCAGCTCCAAGCTCTTTTCTGAACTCAAACGTTGGTTGGTAACAAATACCGAGCCGATAGTACCGATAACAATCACACCGATCACAGAGGCCACTAACATTTCGACCAAGGTACTACCTTGAACACTCCTAGCCACAGATCTCATAACCATAATGACCTATGCTATTGCGCCCATCGCTGTTTGGGTCACTGCTGCAAATTCGGATCCGCCCTGTCGTTTTCGATGCGATGATTGAAAGTACATCCGACAGCGCATTCGTGGAGGCGAGTGAAACATTACCGTCTCGAAAACGTCCCCTGACGTTATCGATCGCAATTGAAGTACTATTGGAGAAATTAAAGTCTACTTTTATACCTCTATATGCCGAACCATCAAGATGCATAAGTACATTATCAGAAACGTAAAATGTTGAACTGCTCAACACCATATCCCAATCACCATCAGAACTTTCGGTTCCACCTAAGGCACCTGAAACCAAGAACAAAACATAAAGCTCTTGGTTACGAGTGACCGCTTCTGATCGGGCAGTAATAAGAAAACTATGAACCTCAGGGGCTAAGCGCTGCAGTTTAGAAGAAGCCAACAAAGAACTAAAACTAGGGGCAGCCGCAGCCAGTAGCACTGAAAGCACCACTACAGTAATCAGCAGCTCTAATAGCGTAAACCCGCGAGTCATTTCCCAAATTCCTATGTAATAACTTGAGCAACCGTACTCAACCTTGCGCACATGCTAACACTAAGGAAAAATAGCCAGATAAGTGAAAAGGAAGTCCTCGTGATGATTCGAAAAAATAAATGCAACAGCAACAACACGCGCGTAAAAGGGATGACATTGATCGAGTTATTGATTGTGGTTGCCATCATTGGGATTTTGGGGGCTATCGCCTATCCGAGCTATACCAACCACGTAGTGACTGGACATCGAACTAGCGCACTCGCTGACATAGCTCGAATTCAATTAGAACTAGAAGCAGCCTATGACAGCGGTTATGACTGGAGTGGTATTGTTTCGGGAAGCGATTGTTTGATCTGCGATACCGAAGCGAGTCGTTTTGTTTTCAGTGTCACCAGTTCGGCTTCTGCTGCCTATACGATTACAGCAACACCTCAGTCGGGAGTAGGTCAAGATAAAGACAACTGCTTCGATGGACAAAACCATAAAGTGCTCACTCTCGACAGTGCTAATGTCGAATACCCAGAAGCCTGCTGGATGTAGTGTGATGAGGGTTTCAGGTGAAGAGAAAGAGAAAGAGAAAGAACCAGGTTTGAGATACAAAAAAAACCTGCTACATGAGCAGGTTTTTTAATTTTATCAACAACTTAAAGTATCAACAATCTAATTACTTAGTTAGGTCATCGAAGAAGTTTTTAACGCCGCTAAAGAAACCTTCAGACTTTGGCTTATGCTTGCTTGCCGCTTCACCACCACAGGTTTCTTCGAATTCACGCAGTAATTCTTTCTGGCGAGCGCTTAGCTTAACTGGAGTCTCAACCACTAGCTTAACGATTAGATCGCCCACACCGCCACCACGAACGCCTTTCACGCCCTTGCCACGCATACGGAACATACGGCCCGTTTGTGTCTCTTCTGGTACCTTAAGGTTTACACGACCATCCAGTGTTGGAACTTCAACTTCACCGCCTAGAGCAGCCATAGAGAAGCTTACTGGTACTTCGCAGTAAAGGTTGTTGCCGTCACGTTCAAAGATGTTGTGTTCTTTTACGTGTACTTGTACGTACAGATCGCCAGCTGGAGCGCCTTGCTCTCCCGCTTCGCCTTCGCCTGATAGACGAATACGATCGCCAGTATCAACACCAGCAGGGATCTTAACGTTAAGTGTTTTCGTCTTCTGTTTGCGACCTTGACCATGACATGAGTTACATGGGTCTTTGATGATCTTGCCTTTACCGTTACAAGTAGGACAAGTCTGTTGAACCGCAAAGAAACCTTGGCGCATTTGTACTTGGCCGTGGCCATGACAAGTGCCACACGTTTGTGCAGAAGAACCCGCTTTCGCGCCGCTGCCGTCACAAGTATCACACTCTACAAGTGTTGGTACTTCGATTTCTTTAGAAACACCACGAACCGCTTCTTCTAGAGAAAGTTCCATGTTGTAACGTAGATCTGAACCACGTTGTGCACGCTGTTGACCGCCACCACGACGACCGCCGCCGAAGATGTCGCCAAATACGTCACCGAAGATATCGCCGAAGTCACCTTGGCCACCGCCGCCGAAACCACCGCCGCCGCCCATGCCACCTTGTTCAAAGGCTGCATGACCGTATTGGTCGTAAGCTGCTTTCTTTTGAGAATCGGTTAGGATCTCGTACGCTACTTTTACTTCTTTAAACTTATCTGCTGCGGTCTCATCACCCTGGTTACGGTCCGGGTGGAATTTCATCGCTAAGCGTTTGTACGCTTTTTTAATATCGCGCTCTGATGCATCGCGGCTTACGCCTAATACTTCGTAAAAATCACGTTTTGACATGTTCTAGGTCACCAAAATAATTGCTACTACCGAATGATCACTTCAGTAGTCTGTGTATCAATCTAGATAAAAGTTCTGCCGGCTGAAATGCCGAATAAAGCTATTATCTAGATCGACAAGTCTAAATACAAATTTACGGGCGTGAGAGTTACCTCTGACGCCCGCAATAATAAGTCTTTGAGACAAATTTCTAAGCAGATAGCTTGAGTCCTAAGTGGAAGCGCGGAGCCTACGTTAGTAGGTGGACACTTCCGATAACGAAATCAGGCTACTCTGCGACGAAATTATTTTTTGTCTTCTTTAACTTCTTCAAACTCAGCGTCTACAACATCGTCGTCTTGCTTAGGTTGTTCACCAGCGTCAGCACCAGCTTGTTCAGCTTGAGCTTTCTGTTGAGCAATTTCCATTAGCTTTTGAGCTGCTTGCATAAGTTCTTGAACTTTAGCGTCGATAGCTTCTTTATCGTTACCAGACTTAACTTCTTCTAGTGCAGTGATAGCCGCTTCGATTTTAGCTTTCTCGTCTGCAGGTAGAGCTTCACCAGCTTCTTCTACTTGCTTCTTAGTGCCGTGAATCATTTGGTCAGCTTGGTTACGTGCAGTTACTAGCTCTTCGAACTTTTTGTCCGCTTCTTTGTTAGCTTCTGCTTCTTGTACCATTGCTTCGATCTCTTCCTCAGACAGGCCGCCTGATGCTTGGATAGTGATCTTCTGCTCTTTACCTGTTGCTTTATCTTTAGCAGATACGTTCAGGATACCATCAGCATCTAGGTCGAATGTTACTTCGATTTGTGGCATGCCACGTGGTGCTGGTTGGATACCTTCTAGGTTAAACTGACCAAGAGACTTGTTGTAAGTCGCTTGCTTACGCTCACCTTGAAGAACGTGGATAGTTACTGCGTTTTGGTTGTCTTCAGCTGTAGAGAACACTTGATCCGCTTTAGTAGGGATAGTTGTGTTTTTCTCGATAAGCTTAGTCATCACGCCGCCCATCGTTTCGATACCGAAAGATAGAGGAGTAACGTCTAGTAGTAGAACGTCTTTAACGTCACCAGCTAGTACACCACCTTGAACAGCAGCACCCATTGCAACAGCTTCGTCAGGGTTCACGTCTTTACGTGGCTCTTTACCGAAGAATTCAGTTACTTTAGCTTGAACCATAGGCATACGAGTTTGACCACCAACTAGGATAACGTCAGTGATTTCGCCTACAGATAGGTCAGCATCCGCTAGAGCAACTTTTAGTGGCTCAAGAGAACGTTGAACTAGGTCTTCAACTAGAGACTCAAGCTTCGCACGAGTCACTTTGATGTTCATGTGCTTAGGACCAGTCGCATCAGCAGTAACGTAAGGTAGGTTTACGTCAGTTTGAGTAGTAGAAGAAAGCTCGATTTTCGCTTTTTCTGCTGCTTCTTTAACACGCTGCATTGCTAGTGGATCAGCTTTAAGGTCGATACCTTGCTCTTTCTTGAACTCATCTACTAGGTAGTTGATCATGCGGTTATCGAAATCTTCACCACCAAGGTGAGTGTCACCGTTAGTTGAAAGAACTTCGAAAGTTTTCTCGCCTTCTACTTCATCGATTTCGATGATAGAGATATCGAATGTACCACCACCAAGGTCGTATACAGCGATAGTGCGATCACCACCTTGCTTGTCTAGGCCGTAAGCTAGAGCAGCAGCTGTTGGTTCGTTGATGATACGTTTAACATCTAGACCAGCGATACGGCCAGCATCTTTCGTTGCTTGACGTTGAGCATCGTTGAAGTAAGCAGGAACAGTAACAACTGCGCCAGTTACTTCTTCGCCTAGGAAGTCTTCAGCTGTTTTCTTCATTTTCTTAAGAACTTCAGCAGATACTTGAGGAGCAGCCATTTTTTGGCCTTGCGCTTCAACCCATGCATCACCGTTGTCAGCCTTAACAATGTTGAAAGGCATGATTTCGATATCGCGTTGAACTTCTTCATCTTCAAAACGACGACCGATTAGACGCTTAATTGCGTATAGCGTGTTTTGAGGGTTAGTAACTGCTTGACGTTTCGCAGGTTGACCAACTAGCGTCTCGCCGTCAGTGTATGCGATTACCGATGCTGTTGTGCGTTCGCCTTCAGCATTTTCTAGTACGCGTGGTTTGTCGCCGTCTAAAACAGCAACACAAGAGTTAGTAGTACCTAAATCAATACCAATGATTCGACCCATCAGGCTATCTCCGAAATATAATCTATATTAGTTTTTTGCTATACCCACATATGTGGGGGGCGGTAATCAGGGATTCAACCCTAATACACAAAATTTAAGTGCAAATGTAATTTGCTTTCGTATGCACCATAGATAAGGGCTGCAAACTGGTTTTCAAGGGAATAAGTAAAAAAAATCTATTTTTTCCCGTATCTTTTTACATAAAGGTAAAAAGTGACCGATCCCTTGCCAATTAAGGCTCCAATGTTGAGAAACTCTCGCATTTGTCGCCACATTGAAACCTCAACCCTATTCCAGATGCCATAAAAAAAGACCTTCATATGGAAGGTCTTTTTTCAACTAACAGCGAGTCGAACCGTTATTGATTCTGCACTATTTTTGATTCGGCAATATTATTGATTAAGAACTAACTGGTAGAAGCTTGCTTGGGTGTAGTCACCCGCTTCCATACCACGCCACTCACAGGCAGAACTCGACTTCTTAGTATTACACTGGTTATACGCACCCGCTTTGAAGTACATCCAGTCTTGACCGTAACCAAGATCGATATCGTGTCCCTGATATTTGCCCTTTGCCAAGTCAACATCATAGGTCTTCACAATAGGATCGGCTGAATTTGGATTTTTAGTAAAGGTTAAGTGCATGATGTTATCTTTGATATTCACATCATATGAGAACACTTCACCTAGCTTGATGCCATCAGCAGGGTCCGAGCTGCCTTTTTTCAGATTGTATTGACCAAATACATCATGGCGAATGTCTTTACGAAGTTTCTTTCCGTTTTCATCCTTCGCGTTTTTCATCTCTGTCGGCGGGTTTAACTCATAGTTCCACGTTAACGAACCATGCTCATGTTCTGGCAACTTGCGGTAAACAATTTTCAGTGGCTCATTATCCGACCCATGGATTTGACCAATAACCACAGAGAATGCACCGGTTTTCTTATAATTACCGCTGGTGCTCACCTGATCAACAGAAAGTGTTGCCGTCATCTGGCCACCGATAGAGCCAAACTCTTCCGCGTTCTTATGGCTTGAAATCGCGAAGTTGTTGCTCGGCGCAGAGTAGCTATCCGCTAGCATCGCTCTTAGCTCACTACGCGTGTTTTTACTGTTTGGCGTCGTTGGAGCTGTATTCGGAGCCACAAACACCATCGCACCAGATTCAGCATCCGTGTAGAACCATTTAGGGTGAACGTAAGGCGTGTCTACATTCGACAGTTCCTTTTTACCAATCTCCAGCGTTTTACCTTTTCTAGACCCTTCAGTCGTCAGCTCCGGTAAGTTAATTTTCCATTTAGATAAATCGAAGTTTTGTGCTGGTGCTTTTGCAGGGTCAAGATTGAACTGTTGACCAATATCGTGATTAGAAGCAAGAGCGGGAGCGGCTAAAAGGCTGGCAGTCAGTAGGCTAAGGTAAGACAGCTTCATTATTGGGTTTCCTTTATGTCGTCATAATGTAGGTTGTCAGAACAATAAAATAATATTGTATTATTATATGTGATCTATATTAAAGATTGAAAACTGATGGCCAATTCGGCACGAGTAAAAAGAAAAAATGAGACTTAACACCAATCAAAGATATTTTTAGCCAGGTTATCAGATAGCCCAAAGCACTTATCATCAGAAACAAAAAAGCCCCGCTCTGGTTGAGCGGGGCTTCGCAGTTATTGAGTCTTAATTAAGAATTAAACTTCTGCTTTTTGCAGCTCAGCTTCTTCGTTAGCTTCAACGCCAATTTCGTTTTCAGATTTAGCAACGATAGTGTTCACCGCTGTGTCACCCACTACGTTTGAAGAAGTACAGAACATGTCACAGATACGGTCAACAGCAGCAACAATCGCTAGACCTTCTGGTGGTAAACCTAGTTGGTGCAATAGAACACCTACCATCACAACACCGCCACCAGGAACACCACCAGCACCGATAGACAGTAGCAGGATAGTTAGACCAAGAGTGAAGATATCAGCAGTGTTGATTGGCTGACCAAACGCGTTTGCTACGAACATAGTTGCTAGTGCGATGTAGATAGATACACCAGACATGTTCATTGTTGCACCTAGTGGTACACCGAAACCTGCTACTGACTTAGATACGTTTAGTTTGTCAGTAAGAGTACGCATTGTTACTGGGATTGTTGCATTCGAACTTGCTGTAGATAGTGAGAATAGAACTTGCTCACGAGTTGCACGTAGGAACTGCTTTGGAGAAATACCAGTGAATGAACCAACCATCATTGGATAGAAGAAGAAAATCCAGAACACAAGCATTGCAACCACAAGCGCCACATAGCCAGCAACTGACATTAGCGTGTCTGCATCCAGTGTTGCGCCCAGTTGAATCATCAGAGCAAATACACCGTAAGGCGCCAAGCTCATTACTAGGCCGATAAGCTTCATCATGATTTCGTTAGCCATCTTGAATGTCTTGATAGCTGGGCCACCACGAGAATCAAGCGCTTGAATAGCAAGACCTGTCAAAATTGCCATGAAGATGATTTGTAGCATGTCGCCGCTTGCGAACGCTTCTACAGGGTTGCTAGGAACGATGTTAACAACAAGAGAGAAGATGTCTGGTGTTTCAGTTGTTGTAAGCGCAATTGTCTCAGAAACCGTACCCGCAAGGTTCGCACCTGCACCTGGTTGGAAAATAAGACCAATCGTTAGCGCTGCTGAAATCGCGATGATGGTGTTAATAATGTAAAGACCAAAGGTTTTACCACCAAGACGACCAAATGAACGAATATCTTTTAGCTCAACGATACCGCAAACAATAGATACGTATACAAGAGGTACTACAAGCAACTTGATAAGTGATACGAACATACCACCAGCACCTTCAGCTGCGCCGAGTAGGTACGTATCAAAAATAGCAATGCCGCTGAATAGGTACTGAATAGCAGTACCAATAATAAGGCCGGCAAACAAGCCTACAAAAATCTTACTTGAGAGCGATTTATCCATCGTTCTTCTCCAGTTTGTTGTGTTTAAAAATTGTACTTTTATAGTTATATATGCGACCCAAATCGCTATATTGCAGTGGATTTTACATACAAAGGTAACAATTAAAAGCATTTATTTACAAAAACATTACAAGTGTGACATCAAAACATTTCTTCATTAACAACCAGTTTCATAATATAAAACTCTAAATTACTGTTCTGGATAAAATAAAAAGAACGACATTCTTAATGCGATTTTGGTGACTATTCACGTGGACTCTCAAGTTACAGGCATAAAAAAAGAGAGGCATATGCCTCTCTTTTCATTTCACGTTAACCAGTGAATTGTTTTGTCGCCGCTATTGTCTTACTTCACAACTGCAATAATCAACTGCTTAGCAAGCGGCCACTCAATTACTTAGCAACCATTACCATTGCAGGGCGAATAACACGGCCGTTAAGCTCGTAGCCTTTCTGCATAACAAACATCACAGTGTTTGACTCGTGGTCTGGGCTTTCTTGAATAGACATGGCTTGGTGGAATTCAGGGTTGAATGCTTCACCTTCAGGGTTGATCTCTGTAAGACCAAATTTAGCCACTGTATCTACGAACGTTTTGTGAGTTAGCTCAACACCTTCAAGAATCGGCTTAACCGCTTCGTTCTCAGCATCTGCAGCTTGTACTGCACGCTCTAGGTTATCGATAACAGGTAGTAGGCCTTCAGCGAATTTGTTTAGCGCGTATTTACGTGCTTTATCCACTTCTTGCTCAGTACGACGACGCATATTCTCAACTTCAGCCTTTGCGCGAAGAACAGAATCTTGCTGCTCTTTCACTTTAGACTCACTAGAAAGCAGTGCGGCTTCTAGTTGAGCAATTTTTGATTCCTGCTCATCAGCCGCGTCTTCATTCAGTTCAGCTTCTTCAACTTTCTCAGCTTCAGCAATGATCTGATCTAGTTCTTCTTCGGTTACTTTGTTTTCTTCGTTGCTCATGATATCTCCAGAATTCGTTTTCAATGCCAGTGACAGGCGTGTTTGCGCCTCAAATTGATATAAAACACTCGCATAGACGTTCAACTTGCCTTTATTATGGGGATGAAGAATTTTGATTCAAGCCTAATTCGTTTGGAAACGTTATGAAAAAGCCATTTGAAGTCATCGCAATTATTGGTAAACCTCGAGATCAGCAAGCAATTCAGACTCATAGAGAGCTCTATCAGTGGTTAAGTACTGAGGGTTATCAAGTGTTTGTTGATGATAGGCTCTCCAGCATTTTGGACGATATCCCACAAGAACATTTTTCTAGCCTGATTGAATTGGGTAAACGTGCCGATCTCGCAATTGTTGTGGGTGGTGATGGAAATATGCTCGGTGCGGCTAGAATTTTGTCACGTTTCGACATTTCAGTAATTGGTGTTAACCGAGGCAATCTTGGTTTCCTAACCGATCTCAACCCTGAAAACTTCCAGAGTGCGCTTACTGATGTACTCAAAGGCGAGTTCATGGAAGAAGAGCGCTTCTTACTTGAAACGGAAATTCATCGTCACGGCCAGGTAAAAAGCCACAATGCAGCACTTAATGAGGCTGTACTGCACCCCGGCCAAGTTGCTCACATGATCGAGTTCGAAGTGTATATCGATGACAGCTTCGCCTTCTCACAGCGCTCTGATGGCTTAATCGTCTCAACACCGACAGGTTCTACCGCCTACTCGCTTTCCGGCGGCGGCCCTATCCTGTCATCAAGCCTAAATGCTATCTCACTCGTGCCAATGTTCCCGCACACCCTTTCAAGCCGCCCATTAGTGGTGGATGGCAAGCGTCGTATTAAGCTTATCGTATCGCCTGATAACCGTGGAACTCAGGAAGTGAGCTGTGATGGTCAAATCTCGCTACCGGTTTCTCCTGGTGATGAGATCCACATTTACCAAAGCCCAAATGTGCTCAAACTGATCCACCCTAAAGACTACAACTACTACCACGTTCTACGTAACAAGCTAGGCTGGTCGAGCAAGCTGTTCTAAGTGAAAAGCGAACGATTTTAAAAAGGCTGACGACATTCGTCAGCCTTTTTATTGCCAGTAAAAGCCCGTCGGCTCTAGCTTCTCTGCAGTTCCTTATACCTCCACTCCCAAGAGGGAGGAACGACTGAGTTGGGAATCTATAGCGGTTTCAGTGATCTACGAACAACCTCAATTCTGATAACGGTCGCAAAAAATTTTCACCTGTCGACTTTACTGTATAAAGAAACAGTATATACTGAACTTATATACAGTATTGTTCAGTTATACAGGTAAATAAAAATGCTGGCTCATTTAAGTGTTAATAATTTCGCTATTGTTAAGTCTTTACAGCTAGAACTATCTAAAGGCATGACAACAATCACCGGGGAAACTGGTGCGGGTAAATCTATCGCTATCGATGCTTTAGGCTTATGTCTTGGGGGAAGATCCGATGCAGGAATGGTTCGACAAGGTGAAGAAAAAACCGAAGTCAGTGCCGCTTTTTTACTTGAGAACAATCTGCATGCAACCCGCTGGTTAGAAGACAACGAATTGCTTGATGGCAGTGAGTGCATCCTGCGCAGAACCATCTCAAAAGAAGGTCGTTCTCGTGCATTCATCAACGGTAGCCCTGTCCCTCTTTCGCAATTGAAATCACTTGGACAACTGTTGATCAACATCCATGGTCAACACGCGCATCACCAGTTGATGAAAAGCGATTATCAAATGGCCATGCTTGATCAATACGCAGGCCACTTGAACCTATTGAAATCGACACGTAATGCTTACCAAGCATGGCGACAAGCGGATAACCACTTAAAAGAGTTACGTGAAAATAGCCAGCAAAACCAAGCTCAAAAACAACTTCTTGAATACCAAATCAAAGAGTTAAATGAGCTGTCTATTGGGGAGGAAGAATATGAAGACCTCGAACAAGAGCATAAGCGCCTCTCCAATAGCGGAGAACTGGCCACAACCTGTCAGCAAGCTATCGAGCTTATTTATGAAGGCGAAGAAGTTAATGCGCTTGGTATTCTGCAATCGGCCAATAACTCCTTAATTCAGCTAGCTGAGCTAGATGAAAGATTGGCCGAGTTACCGAACTTGCTTTCTGAAGCCATTATTCAGATCGAAGAGACCAACAACGAGTTAAGAACCTACCTAGACAGCATTGATGTTGATCCCGGTCGTATGGCTTACGTTGAGGAGCGTTTCTCTAAAGTGATGTCGATGTCTCGTAAACACCACGTGTTACCTGAAGAGCTGTATAAGCACCATCAAGACTTACTACAACAAGTTGAAGCGCTTGATTGCTCTGATGAAAAATTAGAAGAACTGGCCAACGAGGTGGAAAACCAATACCAATCGTTCGTTGCTAAATCAGAAAAGCTTCATAAATCTCGAACTCGTTACGCAAAAGAGCTCAACAAGCTGATCACGCAAAGCATGCACGAACTGAGCATGGAAAAAGCGCAGTTTGCCATTGAAGTGAACAACACCAACACACACCCTTCTCCATTGGGTATGGATAACGTGACCTTCATTGTTTCGACCAACCCAGGCCAACCGATGCAGCCGATTGCGAAAGTGGCCTCTGGTGGTGAGTTATCACGAATCTCATTAGCGATTCAGGTGATCACAGCGCAAAAAGTGGATACACCAAGCCTGATTTTCGATGAAGTCGATGTGGGTATCAGTGGACCAACCGCTGCGGTTGTCGGAAAAATGCTACGTAAGCTAGGCGAATCGACACAAGTTATGTGCGTGACTCACTTACCTCAAGTTGCCGGTTGCGGTCACCAACAACTTTTTGTAGCGAAGAACACTAAATCAGGTAAAACCGAGACTCAAATGCACACGCTTGATGAGCAACAACGCGTTTCAGAGCTTGCTCGACTGCTTGGTGGCAGCCAGATTACCGAATCGACGCTTGCCAATGCAAAAGAGTTATTAATCGCAGCATAGGTTACATATTCAGCAACTTTCTGATAATTTACCGAAAATTCTTGGCAATTTTGCAACTTAATTCAAAATTGCCAGTCATAACAAGCTCAAAGCGCAAGGAGCTTTTTACTTCTTGCTGGAGCTTGTTTATTATCAGGCAGTATTTTAGCGAAGAAAGATCTCAAACTATGCGAATTAAAAAGTGGTTAGTTGCAGTTCCACTTGCACTAACAATGTTGACCGGTTGCTCTCTATTAGAGAAGTTGGTTTATCGAATTGACATCAATCAGGGTAACTATGTTGAACAGGAAGCTGTCGATCAGCTCAAGTTTGGCATGACAAAAACACAAGTTCGTTACGTTATGGGCTCACCTATGCTTATCGAAAATGGCTACCCAGATACGTGGTACTACATTTACCACCACACAAAAGGCCATGAAGACTCGATTCAAAAAAATCTTGTTGTTAACTTTGATGCAACGGGCACCTTAGTGACGATCAATGGTGATTTTGAAGCCAGTGATGAATTCTTCGAAAGCCTTCGCTAGCTTTCAACTAACAAAGCTTTCCAGTCAAAAGCAAGAATCGCAAAAGCCTGCTCATATGAGCAGGCTTTTTAATATCTGCTAACAAATGAGACTGTAGACTGTATTGTCTAACAAACAGATGAAAAAAAGCTCGCTAATACGAGCTTCTTTATCATTCAAATTTGTTTGGTATTACGATTTAGCCGCCGCTTTCGCTTGTTCAGCACGCTTACGGCGAATTTCTTTTGGATCGGCTAACAGTGCTCGATAAATTTCGATACGATCTTTATCTCGAACGGTTGCATCTAACTTAACGTTGCGGCTGTATACGCCAACTTTATTTTTCGCCAAGTCGATTTCTGGATACAACTCTAAAACACCAGACTGCGCAATAATCTCTTCAACGGTCGCGTTCTTATTTACCACTAAGGTAAATACACGCTGCTCATGTGGAAGCGCAAACACAACTTCTACGTGGATCATATCTGATTCAATAGTCATGGCTTAGTAAACCTGTTTCGCTCGTTGAGTAAAAGCACTGACCATATTGCTTGTCAGTTCATTGAAAATCTTGCCAAATGCCATTTCAATCATTCGACTAGAAAATTCAAACTCTAGTTTAAGTTCAACCTTACATGCTTGGTCGTCTAGAGGAGTGAAATACCAGCCCCCCTCCAGCTTCTTAAACGGGCCATCTACCAGCTCCATTAAAATTTCAGCACCATCCGCCATTCGATTCGACGTAGTGAATGTTTTACTGATACCAGCTTTAGAGACATCAACCGAAGCCACCATCGCGGAATCTGAAGATTCGATCACACGAGAACCAGAACATCCTGGCAAAAACTCAGGATAACGAGCAACATCATTGACCAAGCTGAACATCTGGTCGGCACTAAAAGACACTAATGCTGAACGAGTAACCTTTGGCATATAGACTCCTGTTAAAGACAGCGTTACATTAACACAAACTGCAATTTTAATTGTATTGGGCCAGAGCGCAAATAAAAAGGATTCCCCATCTAGGGCGCATTCCGTATAATGAGGCCATTATGGCAAAGAATAAATCAAAATCAAAAGCCGGTAGTAATACCATTGCGCTTAATAAGAAAGCTCGCCACGAATATTTCATCGATGATGAGATAGAAGCGGGGCTTGAGCTACAAGGCTGGGAAGTAAAATCCCTACGTGAAGGCAAAACCAATATCGCAGAAAGCTACGTATACATCCGAGATGGCGAAGCATTCATCAGTGGTATGACGATTACTCCGCTAACTCAAGCGAGTACTCATATCGTGGCGAACCCAACACGTATCCGTAAACTATTAATGTCGAGAAAAGAACTCGACAACCTTATCGGTCGTATTAACCGTGAAGGCATGACGCTTGTCGCAACCGCACTTTACTGGTCTCGCTCTTGGGCGAAGATTAAAGTTGGCGTAGCGAAAGGTAAAAAGCTGCACGATAAACGTACTGATATGAAAGAAAAAGATTGGGCGAGAGATAAAGCACGAATTATGAAGAGTAATTTGCGTTAATTTTAAGCACTTAAACGCACAGTGCTAGACAGGGTAAGCTTTTCTGGTACTATGCAAATAACACTTGGGGCTGATTTAGGATTCGACAGGAATTTTGAAGTCTGAGGTGCATGCCGTGGGGCGGTTGGCCACGTTAAAAGCCGCAAAAAAATAGTCGCAAACGACGAAAACTACGCACTAGCAGCTTAATAACCTGCTCAGAGCTCTCTTACCCTAGCTTCCGCTCGTAAGACGGGGACCAATAAGAGATCAAACCCAAACTAGCTAGCGTGGCTTCTCCCACCTGAGAGGAAAAGCGCGAATTATAATTCAGGTTAGCCTTTAACTAGCGTGTCGGTTCGCAGGTTGCTGGTGAAATTAAAGATCGACTAAGCATGTAGTACCAATGATGAATGATTTTTGGACGCGGGTTCAACTCCCGCCAGCTCCACCAAACGTTTGGAAAGGGCGGTAAGTCACTGATTTACCGACCTTTTTGTATTTATAACTTCGATATTAGGCTGTTTGTACTACATTTTGGTACTAAGACATGCACTATTTATCTATCTCGAAATCCGGTATTTGGCAGTTCCGATATCAGATCCCCTCTGAGCATCGACATCGGTTTAATGGATTCCATGAGATCAAGCGCTCACTGAAAACATCCAACAAAGACAAAGCTATTCTTTTAGCGTTAGAGCTAGAGATACAGGTTCGTCGTACCATTTTAGCGCCAACTATCAACGCAACATCACCTCAAGTAAAACCTCTCAACCAAGATAAAACACCCACCGCAACGAAAGCCAAACAAACTAAAACGCTATGCCCAGAAAAGATGCTGGAACGCTTTTGTAGCTATAAAGCTCAGCATATATCGCCAAAGGCTGTTGGAATGCTGAAAGCTAAGTGCCAAACCGTTCTTGGTTTACTTGGAAAGTCCCACCTCCCTGAGATTCGCAGACGTGATGCAGAAGACGCAGTGCAGCTATTACGGCAGTATCCCGTCAACATGAAGAAACACCCTCAGTTCAAAGGTCTAACAGCCAAGGAAGCGGTTAAACTCAATAATAGCCTCGATATGCCTACACTGAGTGAAGAGTCAGTAAAAGACTATTGTCAGAAGATGTCTGGGTTCTTTGAGTGGTGCCACTTGAACGAACTCACTGACATCAACCCATTCAAGGCAATCCGCTTTCGCAAACAGCGCAGAGACAGTGAAGCAAAAAACGCCTATACAAACAGAGATTTACAAAAAATATTTAGTACCGAGATTCATACTAAGCGACAGTTCAAACACCCCTACTACTACTGGCTACCAGTCCTTGCCAGCCTAACGGGAGCTAGACTGAATGAACTCTGCCAGCTCTACAAGTCAGATATTTGCCAACGAGATGGAATTTGGGTAATTCATATTGATGACCGACATGAGGGACAAAAACTCAAAAACTTGACGAGCCGTCGTGTTATTCCAATTCACCGAAATTTGATAGAACTAGGCTTCATTGAGTACCTACATTCAGTAAAACACGAGCGTGTTTTTCCTGAGCTGAAGGACTCACGAGACGGCTTTGGTAGCACCGCTTCTAAGTGGTATGGCCGATTTAAAAGCAAGCTCGGTTTTGGAAAAGGCCACGACTTTCATTCCTTCCGTCATACTGTTGCTACGCAGTTCAAACGAAAACAGGTTTCACATATTGCCGCTGGTGCAATCTTAGGTCACACCTTAAACAACATTACCTACGATCGTTACGGAAAAGAACTTGATGTTAGCCAGCTTCAAGAAGTAATTAACCTTATTGAACTTCCCCGCTTAACTAAAATTTAAATTGATATAAACGCTTGACTCGTTTTTTGGGGCGTGAATTCACGCCCACTTTAAATTATTTTCACGCCTAAAAAATAAGCACTCAATAGGAGTGGTAATTTAAAATCATTTACAATCAACAGCTTAAAAAAACTTGACCATCATCAAACTTATCGAGTAAGGGTTTTTAGCATGACTGATTTTTTACTATTCGGACGTGAACCTTCCCTTTAGATTAAATGGAAACCAACGGAAGAAATAGGAGATTCCAATGAATCTATCCACTGTCACAAATAGCATACATCTTAACTATAACCCTAATATCGTGGCTCTTGAGCTTGATCTCCCTATACAGAAAAGCAAGAAAAACGCTAAGGCAATGACTTCTTATGAGCTGCTAGATGCTTATACAAAATCTCGAACTCAGCTAGCAAGTGCAAACCTAAAGAACATTCAAGAAGATCACCAACGCATCACTAAGACACTTGGTTTTTTGGATTTTACTGATTTAAAAGATCTTGACTACGCAGGTTCAGAAGCCGTTGGTAAAGCATTAACGTATCTTCCTGCGAACTCAGAAAAATACGCAGAGCTAAAAGGTCTATTCGGGTTCGAATTAGTTGCTAAAAACTATTCATTGCCAGAACCTTATCCATGTATTTCACAGTCCACTAAGAAAGGCTATATCCAGAAGTTCTCTTCATTCTTGAAATGGGCTAAACGTCATGGTTATGTTGATGACAATGTCTTCTATAAACTACCTATTGGTAAAGTTCATGAGGGCAAAAAACGTTTCCCTTTCGATGGCGAGCAGCTCACTAACATTTTTTCTATGCCAGATTATTCGGAGCATAAATACCTCCACCCGTACTATTATTGGGTCCCTTTGATCCAGCGCTATAGTGCATTAAGGCTCAACGAAGTCTGCCAATTTGATGTCACCGATATCAAAAAAGTTGATGGTATTGATTGCTTCTTAGTACAACAAGTGTTTGATGGTCAACGAGTAAAAACTGAATCATCAATCCGAGTTGTGCCTATCCATGATGAGCTAAAAAAGAAAGGTTTCTTGTCTTTCGTTGAATCGAAGAAAAGTGGCCGCCTATTCCCCGAGTTAACTTTAGTTAAAGGTTATTACTCGAACAACGCTTCTAAATGGTTTGCTCGCCGTCGGAAAAAACTAGGATTAGGCAAAGGCTTTGATGCCCACTCATTCCGCCATACTTTTATCAACGAGTTGAAGCAAAAAGAAGTTTCTAAAGAAATCATTGAGTGTATCGTCGGTCACTCACATGAATCTGAATCATTCGACACCTATAGCTACCAGTACAGCCCTGCCATACTAGCTTCGGTTGTAAACATGATTGATACATCACATACGGCTTCTGTACTGCCTTACATGCAAAAGAAAGCGGCAGCTTAACTCTTAATTTAAATCCTCTTTGATCCTATCCCCAAAATGCGGAGGGATCACTGTTACCTGAATAAAGGAAAACATTACATGTACGTTTATAACACCGACCGAACCATTCGCACCAAATACCCCCTTGAACGAACTTATGCCGATATTTTCGGTAACTACCTATCGTTCATCCTCTCCGTCGAGTACCTACAGTCTAACGGTGACTGGAGTGAAGCAGGGTTGCGTTGGGTAATTAATTGCAACAGCAAGGAATACATAATGGAAAACGGCTTCAAGGATTTCCCACACCGAGTATCTTGATATCAAATTTTAATTGTTTGGCAGATGTCAAAAACATCTGCCAAAGCTTGCTAGCAACGTTCGTAAACTATATTAATTGATGTTGTGATCTTTGACCCTTTCTTCTTTTTCTTATCAAAGTCAACCACTTCAAAGGTTCTATCCCCCCTCCATTTAGCGTAATTATCTACCTCCTTAATCGCCTTATTAAATACATCTCGGCGAAACGTATTTATATCAACGTATTTGTCACCATGTACGCGCACAATTACACCAGCCTCGTCTAACTGCTCTTTCTTTTTATCTCTCTCACGGTGACAACGATACGCTTTTAGCAATAAGTCTTGTGAATCATCAAAGATAAGAGCTTCCTCTTTGGTCAAACTGCTATAGCCTTTTTTATTAGCAAGACTGTACCAGTTCAAACTTTTAGCGTATTTTTCCAGTTCAGACAATTTAAAGTACCAAGGATTTTCAGAAGATCCGGAGTTTTTTTTCACTTCAGTAAAGACGATATCAATGCTGCTATTGATACCAAAAAAACTACGCCAGCGAGGGACTGAAAAGTTCACACGACCTCGATCAACGAGTTCATGCTGCATGCCAAGTCGGCTATAAAGTAGATCATAGAGTCGTAAGCCAGCCAGTGATTTAAAGCTACTTAATCGGTCGAGAAACATTGTGTTATAACTAGATGTAGCAAACAGGAGGGGCAAAAACTTTACGTTAAATGTAATAGTGACTAGCGGTTTAGAATCGTCGATCTCAACCTTTTCGATAGGGTGACCAATAAAGGCACCAATAGGTAAAAAAGCTAGGTCATACTCTTCAGGCTGGCTAAAAATAGAAAGATGCCTTGTTGCATCACCTACATTTTGACCAATCTTCTGCTCAACATGAACCTTTTCCCTAAACTTAGTCCAATCTGAGATTGTAACTTCCTTCTCGGTTGATATATGAATTTGCTCAGCTTGTCGTAAAGCATCTGCATACTTATCTTTATTGTAAGTTTTTCTTCTCTTTGAGCCTTTGCGACTAACTGTGCAAAACTGACTCATATCTTCAAACGAAAGCGTAACTTTCCTTTCTTCTTCTTTAGAAAATGCAGATGCAACTAAATCAGGAATCTCGTCATTGGTTGCTCGGTCATGCTCGTTCCAAAGATCGGAATTAAACTGATTAACATGGAAAAGTTGCTGCCATCCACAAATAGCACACAGCAAAGACTTGTATGACAATATATTGATATTTGGGGGGGATAGATGTGTGAACGTCGCCTGAGAAAAAGAGTTATTGACAACGTACCATGGCTTTTCTTTCAATGAGGCTAAGTGCTCAATCGTTGGAGTATTTGACATAATTTAAGGTGTTATAGTTTTCTTTAATAATAACACAATGTCGTAATACTCTCACTCACAATGTCGTAATTTTCTCATGTGTAAATTTCGAAATGTCGCAATACTATCACATAAAAAACAACCATTGACTTATAATGCATTGATTATTAAACCATTCCAGCCTAACCACAATGCCACGTAAAATTATTTAATATTTAGAAAGATTTATTATTATATAAGGCAATGTTGGCACATTCCCCCCGAGTTGCTTGCACTAAATTGAAAGAATAGTCTGAAAGATTATGTAGATACCACCTAACTTACAAGGTGTTTCAAAGACAAAAACCTAGATTTTGGGTAAGATGACAGCAACTAACGTCATAACCTAACCCATAGGCACATCATGGTTCGTGAACACCAACAAGAATTACAAAAACAGCTCTGGAACATCGCTAACACTTTGCGCGGCAATATGTCAGCCGACGATTTCCGTGACTACATTCTAGGGCTTATCTTCTACAAGTACCTATCAGATAAGCTGAACCGCTACTGTGATGAACTACTTACTGAAGATGGTATCAAGTTCGTAGAATCTGATAATGAGTTGATTAAAGAATTGCATGATGAGTGTGTCGAGAACCTTGGCTATTTCATTGCCCCTAAGCAGCTATTCTCAAGCCTGGCTAAGCGTGGCGAGAAATCTGAGTTTATCCTTGATGAGCTAAGCCGTATCCTTAATGACATTGAGCAATCCACCACCTCTGCTGATTCTGCGGACGACTTCAACGGGTTGTTTGAAGAACTCGACCTTAACTCAAGCAAGCTAGGTAAGAACCCAGACGCACGTAACAAACTTATTTGCCAAGTGCTGATTCACCTAGAGAACATCGATTTCCAAATCGACAACACCGAGATAGACCTACTGGGTGATGCCTATGAATACCTGATTGGGCAATTTGCTTCAGGTGCAGGTAAAAAAGCAGGTGAGTTCTATACCCCACAACAAGTGTCTAAAATCCTTGCGAAGTTAGTGAGCCTAAACGGTGATGTGAAATCTGTTTATGATCCAACGTGTGGTTCAGGTTCATTGCTATTACGTGTAGCAAAAGAAGTGAGTAGCACCAACCTAGAGTTTTGTGGACAAGAACAAAACCCAAGCACCTTTAACCTTGCACGTATGAACATGCTGATGCACGGTGTGCGTTACGATAAGTTCGATATTAAGAACGACGACACCCTAGAGCACCCAATGCATACCGACAAACGTTTCGATGCTGTGGTTGCCAACCCTCCGTTCTCTGCTAACTGGAGCGCAAGCGATCTGCACCTAAACGATGAGCGTTTTGCTGATTACGGTAAACTTGCCCCTAAAACGAAGGCAGACTTTGCCTTTGTACTGCACATGGTGCACCAGTTAAACGAGACAGGCACACTAGCGGTTGTTGTGCCGCATGGCATTCTGTTTCGTGGTGCGGCGGAAGGTCATATTCGTAAGCACCTTATCGAGAACAAAAACTACCTTGATGCAGTGATCGGCTTACCTGCGGGTATCTTTTTCGGTACGGGTATTCCGACTTGTATCCTTGTCTTCAAGAAGACTCGCCAACACGCTGATAACGTCTTATTCATTGATGCATCTAACCACTTCGAAAAAGGCAAAGCGCAAAACCACCTTCGTGAAGAAGACGTCACTCGTATCGTAGAAGCCTACAGCAAGCGAGAATCAGTCGATAAATATTCGCATGTCGCGGAGCTGTCTGAGATAGCAGAGAACGACTACAACCTCAACATCCCTCGCTATGTGGATACCTTTGAAGAGGAAGAGGCTGTAAACCTTGATGCGGTAGCAACAGAGCTAACCGAGCTTGAAACTAAGATGCACTCTGTGGATGCAGATATCGCTGATTTCTGCTCTCAGCTTAATATCAAAGCGCCGTTTTAGGGAGTCATGATGAATTTAACACCAAGACTACGCCTTGCTGAGTTTAGTAAAGCCCCTCAATACACTCAGTATAAGTTTGACGATATTTTCGTATTTTCCTCAGGAAAAAACATTAAGCAAAAGGAAGCTTCACCAGAGTTTAATACTCCTTGTGTAAGATATGGAGAGCTTTACCACATGTATGGTGAAGTGATTACAGAGACTATTAACCGCACAAATCTAGATCACTCAGAGCTTACGTTTAGTTACGGTAATGAGATTCTTTTGCCATCAGCAGGAGAAGACCCTCTTGATATTGGATCTGCCTCAGCTCTAATGCTTAAAGATGTAGCAATAGGTCGAACCATCAATGTCTTGAGACCAAAAGGTGACATTGAATATTCTCATGTTTATGTGTCGTATTACATAAATGAAAAATTGAGAAAGCGAATTTCAAAGCTTGCTAGAGGGGCAAGTATTAGTAATGTATACAACACTGATCTAAAGACTTTAAAAGCCAACTTACCCGAATTATCTGAACAACAAAAAATCGCCTCTTTCTTATCAAAGGTCGATGAGAAGATTGGGTTGTTGTCAGAGAAGAAAGACAAGCTCACCGAATACAAACTTGGAGTGATGCAACAGTTGTTTAATGGCAAGTGGCATGAGCAAGACGGGCAACTTATCTTTATGCCACCCACGCTACGATTCAAAGCCGATGATGGCAGCGAGTTTCCTGATTGGGAAGAGAGGAAGTTAGGTGAGGTACTCTTGAGTCATAAGCTCGGAGGAAATTATCAAAACTCAGAAGATACGACTCAGCACCCACTTATAAAAATGGGGAATTTGGGTCGAGGTTCGATTAGCTTAAAGAAAGTCGAATATATCAAATCAGGTGAAGCTATTGACCATGAAGATCGAATCAAAGAGGGCGATCTATTCTTCAACACTCGAAATACTTTAGATTTAGTTGGGAAAGTAGCAATTTGGAATAATGAATTACCTGAAGCTTATTACAACTCTAACTTACTTAGACTTGAGTTTGAGAATAATCGCTTTATGAACTATTGCTTAAATTCTTTTAATGGAATCAGTGGATTAAGACGCTTTGCCACAGGCACAACAAGTGTTGCAGCTATCTACACTAGAGACTTACTTAAATTAAAAATCATAGTCCCTAGCTCGGATGAGCAAATTAAGATAGTCCACTTCCTATCAGCTATCGACCAGAAGATAGATCTAGCCAACTCTGAACTTAACAAAGCCAAAGAGTGGAAAAAAGGCTTGTTACAACAAATGTTCGTGTAAGGGACGAAATGAGCACACAATCAGAAGCTAAACTTGAAAATGACTTAATCACTCAGCTTACCGCAGCGAGCTTTGAACCCGTCAAAATAGAGAACGCCGCCGCGCTTAAAGCCAACCTAAAGGCTCAGCTTGAGCGTGCGAACAACCTAACGCTAACCGAGCGTGAATTTGAGAATGTGCTCATTAGCCTCGAAAAAGGCAACATCTTCGACAAATCCAAACGCCTCAAAGGTAAGGTCGATGTGGTGCATGACGATGGCACCATCAGCTACCTCACTTTGTTGAATACCGACGCCTCAAAGAATATCTTCCAAGTGACTAACCAAGTTACCATGCACGGTAAATATGAGAATCGCTACGATGTGACTATCTTAGTGAATGGCTTGCCGTTAGTGCAGATAGAGCTTAAACGCCGTGGCATTGAAATGGCGGAAGCATTCAACCAAATCAGACGCTACGACAAGCACACCTTTGGCGCAGAAGGTGGGCTGTTTAACTACATACAGTTGTTTGTGATATCTAATGGCGTGAATACGAAATACTTCTCAAACAACCGTGAGTTGTCATTCAAACAGACCTTCCACTGGACGGATGTCGACAACAATAAGATTAATGTGCTGCACCAATTTGCGGATGCTTTCTTAAATAAAGAACATCTGACTAAAATGCTCAGCCGCTATATCGTCCAGAATGAGACAGGCAAGTTCTTAATGGTGCTGCGCCCTTACCAATTTTACGCAGTAGAGGCGATAGTCGAGCAGGTTAAGACCAGTGATAAGCATGGCTATATTTGGCATACCACTGGCAGTGGTAAAACCTTAACCAGCTTCAAGACTGCACAAATATTATCGAGATTAGATAACGTCGATAGAGTGGTGTTTGTCGTTGACCGTAAAGACCTCGACTATCAAACCGCCAAAGAGTTTGATGCCTTCCTAAAAGGCAGTGTCGACAGTACGGGTGACACCAAGAGTTTATTAAACCAGTTCCTCGGCTCTCGACCTGTACCTAAGCAAAGTGCTAATGCGTCAGGGAGTAGCGCTAATGATGGTGAAGCGCTGTTACCACTTGCTGAAGAACAGGCACGAGTTGCTGAATATTCACCAATCTACAGCAGTAATGTGAATCGCATCAACAAGCTGACTATTACCACGATTCAAAAGCTCAATAACCTGATCACCAAGCCTCGTTTCAAAGGACAAGTCGAACACTTACGCCAAGAGCGCGTGGTCTTTATTTTCGACGAGTGTCACCGCAGCCAGTTTGGTGAAACCCACAAAAACATCGTTGATTTCTTTGAGAAAGCTCAGCTTTTCGGCTTTACGGGTACACCTATCTTTGCCGATAACGCTACTGCTAAGAAAGTAGAAGGTAAGGGAGTACAGAAGAGAACCACCAAAGATCTATTTGGTGATCGCCTACACAGCTATGTGATTGTCGATGCGATTCGAGATGACAACGTACTGCCGTTTGCGATTGAATACTACGGCAAGCTAAAGCACAAACAAACAGGTTTAGATGCGGATGTGTCGAGCATTGATATTGCGGAGTTCTTCAGTTCCCCTAAGCGTATCAAACAAGTCTGTGAGCACATCATTGGCATTCATAAGTTCAAGACCAAGCACAAGTTCAATGCAATGCTGTGTGTGGCGAGTGTCCCTGATTTAATCACCTACTACGACACCTTTAAGGCTCTTAAGGCGGAAGGTAAGCACAAGCTCAATATCGCCACTATCTTTAGCTATGGCGTCAACGAAGCTGAAGAGTTTGAGGGTGAAGTCAATGTTAAGGGCTTAGCGGAAGCGAACGCTAAGGTACACAGCCGAGACAAGCTAGATTCGTATATCGGTGACTACAACGAGCAATTTGGCACCAGCTATTCGACTCAAGATACCGATAGCTTCTACAACTACTACAAAGATCTCTCTAACCGCACTAAAAATGGTGAAGTAGACATCCTACTTGTAGTGAATATGTTCCTTACGGGGTTCGATGCGCCGAGCCTAAACACCATCTACGTGGATAAGAACCTCAAATATCATGGATTGGTTCAAGCCTTCTCTCGTACAAATAGATTGAACGGCACGGTGAAATCTCATGGAAACGTGATGTGCTACCGCAACCTGAAGCCACAAGCAGATGAAGCGTTTGCACTGTTTTCTAACAAACAACCGACAGAGTACATCGAAGTACCCGATCTTGAAGGGTTAACCGAAGACTTTGCCAAAGCGCTTGAAGCGTTAAAAGCGATAGCTCCAGATGTTCAAAGTGTTGATAATCTTCCAGATGAAGACATGCAAGCAGGATTCATTAAACAGTTCCGTATTTTAATGCGCCTGAAAAACCAGCTTGAAACTTTCAGTGATTTCGACATAGAAGCACTAGGTATTTCAGAACAAGAGTTTGTTGATTACGCCTCGAAGTACGGTGATTTAGCCAGAGAGTTGAAAGGCAACCCGACGGATAAAGAATCAATCCTCGCTGACATCGACTTTGAATTAGAGCTGCTTCAACGCGACAACGTGAATGTAGGCTACATACGTCACCTTCTACAAACCATGCTAGAAGAGTCATGTGATGACGCCAAAGATAAGAAACGTCAGGTTATCGCAAACCTCCTTGCTTCTGAGCCAACACTTCACAGTAAGCGCCACCTGATTGAAGGGTTTATCGAAAAGAGCTTACAGGGCTTAGTACAGGGTGAACAATTCGATGAGTACATCGAAGAGCAGAAACAAAAGGAAATTAGCCAGATAGCCGAAGAAGAGAAGCTCGACTCCGATAAGTTTGGGGAAATGGTCACGAATATCGAAAATGGTTTGAATGTGGAGAGCTTGAAGTCAGATGACATCGCTCAGCTAACTACTGAAAAGATGACCTTTAGAACCCGAAGAACCATTTTGCCAAGGATCACCGAAAGGCTTAAAGCCTTCGCCGAGACGTTCATTCAAGGGTTTCATTAACCCCCTTCCCTCTCAAAAACTGGGGCAACCCTGCCCCAGCATTTAAACAAATTCAAATCATCAACCTTGATACGGCGGAAGCCCTCGAACGATTTCCTTGGCAACAATAGTAACAATCGCTTTCGCCTTCCTTTGCTTTTCAGTCATAAATCTATTGCAGTTTGAATAGGTCAGAGGCACGACAGGTTCGCCCTCAACTACATCTTCTAACGATGTTGCATCTACGCAGTATTCCGTAATTTTAAGCACCCACTGATATCGACGAGATCTTTCTTTAACATCTTGTTTAGTCAGATATTCAGCTTCAATACACAGACGAATCACTAGCTTTTCTATTGTGGTTTCTCGGCACTCTTGAAGCTTTTCTTCTTGTTTTTGAGCAAGCCTTGTAGCGGATGTAACGGGGGTTTCTTTCATAATAGGTTTTCTTTAAGGGTAATGAACTTTCGTTAGACCCTCAAATCGACGTGCAGAACTCAATAAAAAGAACATTTTTTTAAAAATTTAAGCTATTGAATTAAATAGAAAACAGCCCTCCCAAGCAACGTTAAAACGTTGATTTTGCAACTAAAATTTACTTGCAAGTAATTTTTGAGATTATTTTATTCAACAATACGTGGCATAGTAAAACAATCAAAACCAAATGAGATATCTACGATGAATAAGTTAGAAGTGATACTGGCATGCGTAAACATACCGATTTATATGGACGTTGAAGAGAACGACAATGGCGAGTACGAAGCGTGGTATTACGATGTAGCTGAAACCTTTAGCACCAAAGATCAACTAGATAAGATCGTTGATGAGGCAAAAACTTCTTTTGATAATATGCTCAATGATTTATTAGAAAAACACGGTCTTAGTGCTCACCCTAGCACCAATGACTCTTGGGATATAATGCAAAATTTAACCGATATTAGCGGTCAAGTATGTCAAATTTGCATTGGTACTGTTTCGCACTTTGGTGATATTCACCGCCTTACTGAAGAACTAAGAGAGCAAATCCAGAGTTCCCAATAAGACTTACTTTTATATAAATGGGCGATAACCCATATCGATCCCTTATTGTCAAATACCTGCTAATTGAAATAGAAAACATGACCCCATTAGAACACTACATAAACACTACGGTTTTTCCTCCTTATTTTCTAATTGAAGTCTGTGAAGAAGGCTACCAAGCATCATACTCTTATGATGTAAAATTTATCCAGACAATAGAGCAACTTGAAATGTTTCTTCAAGTTGCTGCTGATGCTTTTGCTGACCTGCTAAATGGGCTGTGTAAGGAGTATGACTTAACTGTAATTGAAGTATATGGCGGCAGTTGGAAAATTCTGGAAAATATAAGAGATAAAGAGACTCAACAACCACAGGTTTGTATTGCTAAAGTGTCCCATTTTGAAGAAATAGAAATGCTAGCCAATGATCTTCTGTTAGATTCATTTTTTCCTAATGATGACAACTACCTTGAAAAACACCGCTAGCTTTAAAAAGGGTAGTTAAGAAGGGTCTCCCTTCTTGCCAGTGGACAACGAAAAGCGAAGCCGTTGTCCTATCTGGAACCACTACTGAATATGTATGCTTACAGTCCAGTAGTTTGTACAAGTTAAGGCAAAAGCCTAAAATTTAAATAAACATCCAATATGCTAAAAAACTGGACTGTAATAACCCAACCCGTCCGCCTCGCTACTGATGGCGTCATGATGCGCGAACGTTACCTGTTAAACACCAAACACGCCAACCACTGGTGCACCGAGGACCTCGTATCACTCTTCGGCTGTGCCAATAACTCCAAGCGCATTGCTCTTGCAGGCGAACAATTCAGGCTTAATCAACAGTTAAATAACCGCCATGGAGGTCGTCCGTTATCAAGCTACGCTATGGAATATTGCCTTACGTTGCCAAAAGGCTACAGACCTAGTTATGAGCAATGGCAATCTATTGTCAAAGATTGCTGTTTAGCTCTCGCAAGGCTTTGCAAGCTCAACAAATTAGAGTTCGCACAATATCGCCAGCAAATCCGAGCTGTATTACACCAACAAAAGCAAGACGGAAAACGCGGCAGCGGTGATCACGTCCACTTAATTATTGGGAAGGTCGTTGGCAAGCGAGTTCTGAAGGAGCTTCAGCAGAAGAGAGCCACTAAATTAATCAAGCAAGCTTTCAATTCTGCTGTTTTAAAACATGTCGGGGTAGATCATCGAAGTTATGAACCAATTGAAGCTAAAAAAGGCAGGAGGCTCTCGACTTGGCAATATCAGTATGAGAAAGCCAATCAAGCTTTAGAGATAGAAAAACTTATCGCGAAAATGCAAAGTCAATTTGATAAATGGCTCAAAGCCAAGGAAGAGCATAACGACAGGCAACAACGACGCCAAGAAAACCGACTCATAAAAACCTATGAATCCCTCGCCTCTCACTCATTATCGAAGCAGCAACAAGAGCAATTAAGTAAAATAAAACAAATAATAAAATAGAACTTATGCCTTATTACAACGGAAAATGGCACCGATATTCTGAAGCTGAAAGGCAGCAAAAAAGACGACTGCACTAAACACTAAGCCAAAGACGCCAGTTCAACTCCCAAACAGGGAGCTGAACTGGCGTCATCGCTTTTAGTGATAATGAACCTCCCCATAAAGCATGTTCTTATGCCCTACCAATGCTCTAAGTTCCAAAAAACTACTAACTTTGTAAGGTTATATTACTAACACATTAAGTAACAATCACTTAATTGATAAATTAGCATATTAATTCAATTGGAAAGAAATAACATTTAATGAAAAAAATTCTACTCGCCAGCATCATTGCTAGTACCTTAATTGGATGTAACAGCTCTGATGATAAAAACGATGGTGGCACTCCTCCTGTCAATCACGACACCGTTGTCAAAACTCTAACTGCTTTAAGCGAAAATAACTTTTCAAATATCAATGATCAAGATTCTTTCCCTCATGACTATCTGGATCTGTCAAATGATGGCGATTATTATCATTGCACTATCAACCCATATCTATCCCATAGCCTATGTGCGGAAGAGCAAGACAATCTACCGACTCTAGGAGCGCTTTCTCGCTATGTCGCTGGCGATAACGATGGTGAGCTGATAAACGTTTATTTCAATGATCCAGATAACAACAATAAGCAACCACCTCAAGAGTTGCTTGAAGCTCTTGATATGATCGAATCGATTGTCGGACGCACTATGTTCAACCGTGGAACCAGTTCTGATAGCACAGTACAAAGAGTGGTGATTGAAGAAGAACATGATGATTCTAATTACGACGCATATCTGGTCTATGCAGATGCTTACAATGCGAATATAAATGGCGGCATCATTGTTTCTACTGGAACTTACGGCACAGATAAAGGCGAAGGATACAACTGTGGTAACTGGACAGCTACCCGACATGGTAATTCAGGGAAACACGTAATTAATGCTCAAAATGAATACCTCACTGACTCTGGGTTTAGCTGGATTCATCTTCCTGATGAAAGCTATAAGTGCATAGCACCAACGAACCTAATTGTTCATGAATTTGCACACGCTCTTGGGTTTACTCAATTCGGAGATGAAATAGGAAACGGTGACTCTCAACATTTCCCGGGATTTGGCATTGACGGGATGTGGGACGAGCGAGCAGAAGCTGTATTGCATGCCCTGTACAATATCCCTATAGGCACTTCTGCTGATCAGCTTGAAACTGAATATAATAAAATTAAAAAATAAAACAAATCTATACAAAAGGGCTGATAATCAGCCCTTTATTTTTACCTCCAGAGATACCTACTTAATGATTTTCGCCACCAGTTCAACTCTGATGAGGGAGCTGAACTGGCGTCCTTAATTTAGGATAATAGACTTCCATCTTGATACTGGCCTTATATGGTACTAAGATGAGGTACTAAAGGGTTAATCTCAAAAACCACAAACACCCTAACCTATTGAAGTCACTGTTTTTTAAGGCAGTTGAAGGCGACTCCCGCCAGCTCCACCAAACGTTTGGAAAAGGCCACCTTCGGGTGGCCTTTTTTGTATTTAATTACATGTACTTACTTATAAAACACCACCTATTCTGCCTCATGATGCTTCATACTATCCCACGTTTTTAGTACCCAACTATTTACCTTATACTCAAATCACCACTTAAATTGGGTACTAAGGGAAACTAAATGCCAAGGCGAGTTCCGCCTCTAACTGACGCTAAAGTTAAAAACACTCGAGCAACAGACAAAGAGCAAGTTCTTTCTGATGGGAATGGGTTACAGATCAGAGTATTGCCAAATGGAACTAAATCATGGCGGTACGTTTATACCAATCCAGCTTCAAGAAAGCGCGCTAGTATTTCCTTAGGAACCTATCCAACTACGACGCTCGCAACCGAAAGGATTCTAGTACAGGAACTCAGAGAGCTTGTAGCACAACGTATAGATCCCAAAGCTCACAAACTCCAAGAAAGAAAAAAGGAAGAAGCGAAAACTTTTGAGACAACCTTAGATACAGTCTCATAAGGTATAGTTTTTTATATATCCAGAGTCGCTCTATGAAACTTACCGCACTGCTTAAAAAGCACCTGAGCTAGGACTTTTTACCTCTAAATAAAACCAGGCAATAACAAGTTAAAAATAAAAACCATCATGCCACGCAAAAACAAGAACATAACACCACCAAACAAGCCAAAAACCAACTTAAAATTGACATTATATGCTTAATTAGTGATATTTTATGCCAATCTTAATTATAGCTAAAAACTGACAATGAGCACGACAACCACAACATCGGATACCATCCAAAATAAGACATGGAAAATGCCAGATACTCTGGTGCTAATTTTCTTTATCGCGTTGCTTGCGACTGCAATGACATATGTCATACCTGCAGGCATGTTTGAAACACAAGACATCAGCTATGTTTCTGATGGTGCAGAGAAAACTCGTACCGTTCTAGATCCAGCTTCATTTGCCTATCACACCGACCCCCAAGGCAACCCGATTTACAATACTGTCGGACTATTCGCCAGCGGTGGTGATATCGGCTTAATGAACTTCGTATTTGAAGGTTTAGTGTCTGGATCTAAGTGGGGTTCAGCAATCGGCGTTATCATGTTTATGCTTGTGATTGGCGGTGCTTTCGGCATTGTGATGCGCACAGGTACTATTGATAACGGTATCTTGCGTCTCATAGACAAAACCAAGGGCAGTCAATCGCTTTTCATTCCAGTATTATTTGCACTGTTCTCGCTCGGTGGGGCTGTATTTGGTATGGGTGAAGAAGCCGTCGCCTTTGCCATTATTATCGCGCCGCTAATGGTACGTATTGGCTATGATGGTATTACTACGGTAATGGTGACGTACGTAGCGACTCAGATTGGTTTTGCTGCTTCTTGGATGAACCCATTTTCTGTTGCTGTTGCCCAAGGCATTGCTGGTGTACCTGTCTTATCTGGGGCATCGGTGCGTATCGCTCTATGGGTTTTCTTCACCGCGCTCGGCATCGCTTTTACGATGTGGTATGCGAATTCGGTAAAGAAAGACCCTTCGAAATCTTACAGTAAAGCTGGTGATGTTTACTTCAAGAAGCAACAAGGAGACTTGACTCAATCACGTTGGAATATCGGCGATACGTTGGTGATTCTCACCGTGATAGCGAGCATGACCTGGGTTATTTGGGGTGTAGTGGTTCACGCATGGTACATTCCTGAAATTGCCTCTCAGTTTTTCACTATGGGATTTGTTGCTGGCTTAATCGGTGTTATTTTCCGATTAAATGATATGACCATCAACGACATGGCCGATTCATTTAAGGAAGGCGCAAGTGTGATGCTAGCGCCCGCTATTCTTGTGGGTAGTGCTAAAGGTATCTTGCTGATTTTAGGCGGCGGCAGCGATGCAACCGAGCCAAGCGTACTGAATTCAATCTTAAGCAGTGCGGGCGGTGTGATTAGTGCATTGCCAGAAGCGATGGCTGCTTGGCTGATGTTCGCCTTCCAAGCTATTTTCAACTTCTTTGTAACGTCAGGATCAGGGCAGGCAGCTCTAACGATGCCATTAATGGCGCCACTCGCCGATTTAGCAGGTGTGACTCGTCAAGTCGCGGTTTTAGCATTCCAGCTAGGTGATGGCTTTACCAATATCATCGTCCCAACATCAGCTTCTTTGATGGCAACACTAGGTGTATGCCGCATTGACTGGGGTGATTGGGCAAAATTCTGCTGGCGCTTTATCGTGCTGCTATTCTGCTTGTCGAGCGTTATTATTGTTGCGGCTCACCTGCTGGGTTTTGCATAACAGCGCCTTTCAATATTTACGTGTATCTCAATGGGCAGTTTACTGCCCATTTTTAATCACAGCTTTCAATAACAATCATCCAACACAGACTCAGAATAGATTGTGAACCAGAGACAAAGGAAACTAGTGTGAGAAAAACTACTTATACCAATGATGTTCTAAATGGACACCCTGTAATATCTCAACTCAATGTTGATGACTTACCGATGGGATGCCATCGTTTCTGGTTTGAGGCACAAACTAACGGTGTTGGTCAAAATCATCATTTACCTGTGGTCGTCTATCGCGGTGAGCAAAGTCAAAATGCTCGCAAAATAATGGTAACGGCAGGCGTTCATGGTGATGAATTAAATGGAGTTATTACCGCACAGAAGGTCATTCAAAAGCTCGTAAACGAGGAGATACACGGCACAGTCATCATTATTCCGATGATTAATGTGTCAGGTATGTTGATGCACAGCCGAGATTTTATTTCATCGGATCCGGATGCATCCCCAGCAAACCTTAACCGTATATTCCCTGGAAACCCGAACGGTGATGCCTCACAACGTTTTACACATTCAATTTGGCAGAACCTACTCAGCCATAATGCGGATCTTGCTATCGATCTGCATACCCAAACTCGCGGAGCAGAGTATCCTTTGTATGTCTTTGCCGATTATCGAATCCCCGCAGCAATCAAAATGGCTCGATTGATCAATCCTGACTGTATTTTTGATGATCCAGGTGATGATGGCGTTTTAGAAACGCAGCTCAATAAAAGTGGTACGCCCGCTATCACCGTCGAGGTTGGTTCTGGAAAGGTTTTACAACCCGACCTCATTGAGCGTTCAGTGAATGGCGTGATGAATATCCTGCACTCGGAAAATATCATCTCTACAAAGATAGATCAGCCTCACTATGCCTGCTTTGAAGGCAAAGAAACGGTGACCATTAGAGCCAATGTCGGTGGTTTCGCTCTCCCTCAAGTTAAGGTCAGTGAATCAGTACAATCAAAACAATTGATTTCAATTCAATATGATAGTTTTGGTTCTGAGAAACAACGTTATTACGCCCCTGCTGATGGCTATGTACTCAGTGTCAATCAAGATCCGATGCGTGAACCGGGCGCTTTGTTAGTCAGACTATTGAAGTAACACGTCACTTCATCAAATGGCTCTTTACTGATGGCATTTGAGTCGTTAACCCATATTGTGAAAAGGGGATAACTCGGCAGAGCTATCCCCTTATTATTACTTATAAATATTAATCACTTACTGTGATCGGTATGACTATGATTAGTATTACTGCTGAGAAAGCCCAGTACCACTGCGCCAACCATGACTGCACAAACAATGGCAAATAGACGTGTCATTTGTGCCGAGAGGGACGCAGATCCTGGGTGGCTGATGATCTGATAAGCCAAGGTCGTAAAATTAGTAAACAAGAGCTGATAAATCGTCAGATTCGCCTGCCGCCTGATAGCAAAACACGCAAGTTGCAAACCACACACCAAACTCACGCCATAAATAACCAAGATTGGAGCGCCTGACACCATCATGATCATCACAGGTAACGTAAACAGAATGCCAACGCCAGTGGTGACAAGCTTGTTTCGGCTGAATGTACGGTGGTCGTGATTCGATGGGCTTTTCAACATACTGCCAAGCGTAATCGCAATCAACATCGTTTGTGACACCGAATTTCCTACCAAAATCGCCAGCACAACCACAACCGCGGTCGCTTTAAATGCAACCATGATATAGTCACCAGTAGTGGGCGCATCGGAAACGGCCGCAGTCGGAAGGACATTCACTTCATCCCCCGGGAACAACCAGAACCCCAAGTAAGTGACGATCAAAGCTATCACCAGCTTTTCAAAGAACAATAGGGGCAATCCCGCCATTGGGAGATGCATCTGCTTGTTGACCACCACCATCACGATGACCACGATAATGGTCAGTGTCGCGATGATATCTTTTGTATTCTGATGGCTACGCTGATAACTCCAGAACAGCAATAGCCAGCAATAGAGGACAAAACCGGTTGGCGAGTCGACCAATACACTACCAAAAAACACCACACCAAAGCTGATTAAGATTAATGCAACAATCACCTTTAATATTAAATTAATCGGTGGTTTGGATGGCATCAATGTCATGAACATCACAACAAATATGGGCGACAAAACAGCGAGCATCTGCCCACTTTGTTGATGGTAGAACAATAGCGAAAGCGGCAGTAACACCAATCGAATAATGGAGTTAGCTGAGCTATGAAACATAAGTCCACACGCTTAGAATTCTCATCCAAAGCTGAGCAAGCCACTCACCTGGGGTACTTTGCTCTGTCATGACAGCCACTGTGGCTTGTGAACCAAAACGAATGTTGCTTGGAACCTCACCATGATCAAACACAATATTGACTGGGTAGCGCTGCGCGGCAATAGAATTGGTGTCTGAATTTAAAAAGCCAGTCTCTTGGTCAGTGCTATTGCTGCCACCCGTTCCCCAACCGATGCTATCAACCGTGCCGTATAGCACTCGCCCCGGTAACGCATCCAATACGATCTCAACTCTTTGCCCGACTTGTATATGCTCTAGCGAGTTTTCTCTGTATAACGCAGATATCCACACCTCTCGCGGATCAACAAAGGTCAAAACAGGTGAGCCTGCGGTTGCTCGCTGGCCTACCGTCAGTTGTAGGTTACTCACCACGCCATGAGAAGGAGCCATCACTTGGGTTTTCTGTAAGTTGAGCTGAGCCTGCTCAAGGGCTGCAATCGCCGCCAACACTTGTGGATTATCACTCCCTTCTGGCCCTAACGCTTGTTTTGCCTGAACCAAAGAGGCTTCTGCGGCTTTCAATGACGCTTCAGCACGATCACGGTTCTCTATGGCGTTGTCTAATTCAGAGCGGCTAACCAGCCCTTTACTGGCGAGTTCACTCACTCGACTCGCTTGCTCTCGAGAATTATCCCGAGCCGCAACCGCCTCGGTCACTTTCGCTTGTGCAACGTTAACCGCCGCTGTGCTTGCGCCAATATTTTGGCCTACTTGAGCAAGATTCGCTTCAGCGGAACGCAAACTGATCTGATAGTTTCGAGCATCAATTTCAAACAACACTTGGTTCGTTTCAACGACCTGATTATTTTCAGTTTGCACAGACGTGATATTGCCAGAAACTTCAGGAGCAATACGCACAATATAAGAGTGAACACGGGCGATCCCCGTCATTGGTGTGACGCGGTCGGCCCACAAACTGTAAAGCCACACTACTAAAATAACCGAAATAATAATTAAACTAAGCTTACGCGAAGATTTTTCTGCTTTTGACATGCTCTCTCTCTCGATCCGACAGCACGATTTACTCGCCTGCCGAATACGATGTTTTAAAAATTAAAGTGAATTCCACTTCATTGTAGTCTAGTCGATCTGTCTCTTGATTAAAAACAAACGATTACTTGAAATATTGTCACGGCAACAATCATCAATTAACAATCAACAAAAAGCCACACATCCCATTAATGAAATGTGTGGCTGTTTAGATCTGTTCTGCTACGAACTTAGATAAGTTTAGGGGTTACTCCATATCACCTAACAAGTAATCTTCATCGCTGCTCACTACTGCGCCGTGCTTCAAGAAGTTCTTACCTAGGATCATGCTGTATTCGAAGCGAGAACGGTCTTGAAGGTTTACCCTCACCTCTTTCTCTAGGTCTCCGAGCTTAACCTTCATTTCTACCACAGGGCGAATGTTCACCTTCTCGCCTTTCTTGGCTTTGATACGCATTACATCAATCACTGGCTTGGTGAAATCTTGCTTATCGCCTTGGTTGTTTTGATAGGTAAAGCTCACCATGTCTTGGCCATCTTTCTTAAATCGTTTGATGTTGACTGCGTTCATTGAGCTTACATCCGCACCAGTGTCGAGCTTGGCCGGGAACTTCATGCCGTTCACTTCTACTACTTCAATATGCCCAACTTTAAACAGTGGTTCGGCTTTCAGAAGGTAATCAGAACGCGTATTAACGTAAACGCCCTCTTTTGCCATCTTCTTGCCTAAAATAAAGTACGCTTCTTTCTCATTTGTATTGAGCACGTCGATGGCGAACTCTTGCGTACGCACTTTTCCAGACACCGCAAACTCACCACTTACAACAGGGCGAGTATCATCCCCGACTTTAAGCTTCTTAATAATTGGCTTGGTCACCTTCTGCTTCTCACCATTTACATCCGTAAGATAAAATTCAACGGAAGCATCTTTGCCTTTACCTGTCATTTCAAAACTGTCGACCTTCAGCAAAGGTGTATTGACAGTGAAAGAAGCCACAGCCTTAAGCGGGAAGTCATCTAGGGTGATGTCCTCTTCCGGCGAGATAATCATAGGCTCACCAGACTCAGCCACATCACTAAAGTTCTCTGAACCTTCTAATAAAATATTCTCAGCACTGGTGTCAATCATGAAGAGTTCGCTGGCGGTGTTGGTTCCAAGTCTCAACTGCGACTCACTACTCGAGCGCTCACGTAGGTACACCAGAACGTCTTTAGTCGTGTTTTCATCGAGTTGAACAGGCACATACACCAAAGGTCTCTTCTTACCGCTCACGCTTAACATACGAACCAACGGCAATGTCATCTCTTTTTGCTTGCCGTCGTTGTCGAACATATCAAACGTCACTTCACTGTTCTTCTTATCTATATCGATGTCTTTTGCATGAAGGATGCTGTAGCGATTTTTTAATGAGAAGGTCGCGTTCATCGCCATTCCAGAGATAGACACCACCTCTTTTCGGCCAACAACGGTCGCGTTCTCTTGCTCTTGTAAGTAGTCATAGCCCGCAAACACCAGTGCGTTATCTGCAAGGAAGGTTTTGCCGATCAATACTGGTGCAGAGAAGTGGCTTCTGTCAGTCAGGTTAACGTCTGTTTTTAGCTCTTGGTCTGCAATGGTAAGCGACATTTTTACGGTAGGACGAAGTAAAGGCGTGCTGCTAGTGCGGCTGCGTATCATGCTGACACGCTCTAAAGGCGCTTCGATTAATACCATGTCTCCCGTCCGCGGGTTTTGAACCTTAAAAGAGACCACAGCTTCATATTTCGCAAAGGTGCTGCCATCCCAATCATCGTAATCAACATCAGAATTGTTCAATAGGTCTTCGGTTAACGCCGCCATCAACTCTTTGTCTTTGAGGTTTTGGTAATCGGGATTAGAGCTCTTCACATGAATGTCTTCAGCATGCATAGAAGTGGTTTCTGCACCGGTATCAATTTTACCAATGAAAGGAACGTCTTTTAGCCCTTGAACGCTAGATAGGTACACGTTCTCAGTGCGACCTAATACCGACTTACCATCGAGTTCGTAAGTGGGATTTTGAGTGGTAGGTGAAGTGTCAGTAGCCAAAGTGTATTGTGAAAAAAGTAGAGTGCTTAAAAGAGTTAGAGCCAAAGGTATCTTTTTCATTAGTTGGTCCGTTGTGATCAGTTCACTAATAATACTGGCGTTTGCGCGAAGAGTTCCCCCACCAGCAATGGTTCTCACATAACGTTAACGCTATGAGTTTTTAAATGACAAACCGATGACTTTGCGCTGCATTCGCTTATCGATTATTGACTAATGGATACCCAATAACCTTTTCAATGCTCGGTGTTCTATTGAAGAAATGAATACAAAAAAGGCCAACGACGAGCGCTGACCTTAGCTATTCAAAACACACCTGAAGCGAGTTTAACTTGCTAAAACACAAACGGTTCTAGATAAACATAGCACTAAAAAGTCCCGACTGTTTTCTTTGCACAGATAGCTCGAGCTTTTTCTGCGTCCTCACCTTTATTTTTGAGATAGCACTGTCGATAAGATTCGACGTAGCGCTCAAATAACACCTTGGCTTCAGGTTGTGGTTTAGAGAGCAGTTGGTTAACGAACTTTCTTGATCCAACCTCAAAATGCTGAGTATCGATTGGGCTATTCCAATCCCCTCCCCAGATCATAAATCCGTGATGGGCAAACAGCTCCACCACATCTTCAGCCATGCCGCGGCGTTCAATTTCATCACGAGCACGAAAACGAGTACGGTTCACATAACGAGTCGCAGATTGTGAAGGCTTTACCGTGATTCTTCCGGTGCTATCAAACTCTAAGAAAGGGTTTTGAACTGGGTTGATGTCGATTGCCACACCATAGGCATGTTTCGACCAACCTCCTCCGCCTGTAATAGGACGAGCGTTAAAGGCGCTGCTGTTGTTCGCATCCATTGAGGCGCTATCATCACCTCTGAATTCACGCATTAGGCGAGCGGAATGAAGAGGAAAATTGCGCTGTTTGAGCTCTGAAAAGATTTGTTCAACAGCAGGCGCAATAACATCAAGCACGATCATATTGCCCTGTTGCGTTTCCCCTTTGAAACTAATGAAATCGAAATCCACTTTGGATAGTCGCTCACAACCAACGGGCGCACCACTACTCAAGACATTGTTCTTTTTCATCATGTCGCATTGCCATTGAGATATAGGAGCGACTTGGGCATAACTCACTGCACTGAGCACAGTGGCCAGACAGCCGACAATAAAACGTTTCATATCAAAAACTCAAAATAGTAAGAGTGAAAAGTAGCAGAAGTTGGAAAATAGCATATTAAGCCAAGTTGAGCGCACGCTTTGTTAGCGTGTTTTGTTCCAGTAAACAATCTCTCTAACTCGTCCGTTCTGATCCTTGTCAGCTTCTCCACCAACATCAGAAAGTTCAGGTAAGGTCGATAATTGCGGAGCGTAATAGGCAACTAACATAAGTACGAACGCATCGTAAATATCGTCTATCGCGGCGTCTTTACGTTTGGTATTTGAAATGGCCAACGACAAGCGGTCACACCATTGAGGGGATAGCTGCTGAATAATAGAAAGCCGTTCCTCTTTGCCTTCTTGCGTTCGTTTTGAAAACGTCAGCGGTTCGTCTTTCAATGCTGCAAACACCACTTCAGGATGTGATTCCCTGATAGAAAGATTGGGATGAGTTTCAATGAGCTCATCAAGCTCGCGAATCTTGGGCACAATTCCCCAAGTCTGTTTAGAAAACTTCTTATCAAGCTGCTCCACATTGGCACTGCACGCCGCAATGTAATCGGTTTGGTAAACCGCCTCACGACACGGAACCGGAAACACCGAAGAACCACGTTTGCTGGTTAGAAAACGCCTTGCTGCTTTGTCACACAAGCGATCTGGAGTTTGTGCATCACTAAAACCAATAGGCATATCGATAAGCGCCGTTGAACCGATAAGATCACTCGCTAGCTCATCGAGGGTGTTTACCACTTTAAACGCAGGTATCTCATTGTCAGAGACAATCCAAGCGATCCAACCCGACTTGCAGCCATCAATTCCGATGTATTTCATTATGTTCTCGATGATTAGTTTGTTGAGGGTTATTTGGGATAACTAGCCCACTTAATGATCAGTGCCACTCACTAATCAGCAGTCTGCTTTTTACACCACGTACCTGCAAGCCCATTGCATCGAACACCTCTTCAAAGTCTCGACACTGCGCAGGGATGTTAGGTAACGAAAGCGCGGCTTCTGAAAAGAATTGTTGTTCAAAATGAGCCGAATCGTTCCAAGCGAGTTGCCACCACTCTAGAATCCTCGACTTAGACGAGCGCAGCTTTTCAGCCGTAGGAACTTTATCACTTTTACTTAAGTTCTCTTTGCTTGTAGTAGGAAAGAGGTTCCACTTATCGTTGTTTGGCCAGTAAGCGAAAGGCAAACAGTGATCAACGTGATACTCATTTTTTAATGATTTTCCACTCCACACGCTGACAATGTCGGCACGATCAGATCTAAGTTGCTCGACACGTTTACGCACATCGCGAGTATCATGGTTTTGATCGATCCATACCAAGCAGTCGTGATAAGTCTGTAGTGAAATGCTTCGCTGTCGGTTCAACTCGAAACGCTGCATCTCCATGACCCATTGATTCACCACCAGTGGTTCAATCCAAGAGTGGTAGATTCTAAAGCACTCCCACAGGCTTTCATCGAGAGTGAAATAACCAAAACTTTCTAAGAACTCACTATCAATGACCAGTGATTCTCGGCTCTTCCGTCGTTTGTGAGGTGGGTATATATCGAATAGTCGGTTGTCTTTCGAGCCTTGATAAATGAAAGTCACAGGTCCTGATTTAATGGTGCTGATCGTTTGTGAAAATAGCTTTTGTAGAGCCTTGGCTTCATCGCCGAGAAACATAGCGCCTATCGCTAGATCATCAGCACTTAAGTGTTTGAGTTTATTCCACCCATCCTCTTTTACAAACCCAAGTCCCTTCGTTGTGTTGCTATTTTGCTGAATCCCTGCGCCTTCTATGTCGATATCAATCAGTCGCTTAAACTGCCTAACCCAATACAGAGCAACCAAGCCCACTGGTAGAGAAATTTTTCCATCAGTTCGATCTATCACAGCGCCTGAATGCGCATCAGCAATTCGCAGTAATGTTCTCAACAAAGCCAACTTGTATGTGGCCGACTTGTTGTCATTCACAATAATGTGGCGCACCTTGTTCAAATCACCGGAGCCATCGTCTGGCAATGTCATCACCACGGTTTGCCACCACACTTCACTGCGGTTCAATGTGTCTTGGCTATCATCGACATGACGAACCAACAAGGCGCTGTTTTTTGACAAACGCTCGAGCTCTTCAACCGAGACTTCATAGCCTTGTCGACTGTCTATAAATTCCCCATGACGCAGAGTGATCACCAGCTTGCCATTTGGAGCTAGCAAGTTAGACAACTTTCTAAATGCTCGTTCTCGATGAGACGGGGCTAAGTGCATCCAAACCGCACTCACCAATATCAGGTCAAAACGCATTCCGAGGTTTTCAGTGCGGCTAAGCGAAGGCAGTGAATCATCAATCCAGGTAACACTTGGGCCTGTATATTTCGAGCCTTGTTCGCGTAATGAAGCACTTGGTTCTATCGCAATAACATCAGCTCCGGCTTTGTGCATCCATAGCACATCACGACCGCTCCCAGCACCGACATCTAATACTTTATCGCCCTCTAAAGGCCAATAAGCTTGCCAGCTTTTATGCACCGTCTCGAACGTCACTGAGTTGTACTGCTGGCAAAGTGTGTGAGCATTTTTATCGTAAAAAGGAATCGATGAGGACATATGCGCTATTGGAGTAAGGAGTCTATCTCAATAGTAATGGGGAGCTTAGGCGATTGCTAGCAGCTCATGCAAGTTCAGCCACACCGAGCAATATTTATCGTTAGTGACTGTTTTATATCAATATCCACCTAATGAGTGCATCAGGCGAATCAGTCTCGTCAGCAAAACAAAAACAAACAAGGTGCAAGCTGACGTGCGAACAGAGATAATTGTTTGAAGATGATTAACTCGCCTCAAGCACCAAACCGATAGAAAACTAATGAACACATACTCGCACATAGATACCCCATTCAATCTGCGCCACACCTGTTGGTTTTGTGGTGAGCCTTCCAGTAACCTTGTTGAATTTCCTAAGACAGCGCAGGCAGTTGCCAAGATTGGCCATTCACCGATAGCACTGCCGGCTTGTAATGAGTGTGCGAGAATTAACTATTCAAAGAATCTGACCTCAATTTGGTCTGTGCGCGATCAGATAAAACACACTCTGATAGACAAGTACGCTAAGCACCTTGGCATCGGTGAGAACTGGACGGAGCAAGAGCTTATTGATTCTGATTTCTCGGGTTCGACGCTCGGTGGGTTTGGGCGCAGCGCTTGGAAGATGTATCAAATCGCCAAACAACGCGTCGATTATAAAGGCTGGCCTTTGTCGGTTGATGACATCCCACTTGAGGTATACGACGAAACCAGTGGCTTTGAGTTTGACGGTACTCGTTATGCCTCAATCAATTCATGTATCGACTATTTCACCAAGGCAGCAGGCGTAGACAAAGAGCTGTTGTCGCAGCTTGTCGACATCGTTTCATCAGAAAGGTTTAGCTACGCACTGCGAATCACCAAGCTGAACAAGAATGTCTCTAATACCAAGCGCTCGGAGATCGTCGAAGAGGTACTACAACAAGAGTCTGAACAAGAAGAGATACTGCTTGAGCAAGCTAATTCAATGTTTAACCCAAACGTCGAAGAGGTGAATATTTCAGGCTCAATAGCGCCTGTATTTGCCATTCAGTGGGCGCTGGCTAACAAGGTTAAAGATTTAGCCCACCTTTGTGCTCTCGAAGATGAGTATTTTGACTATTTCGAGCACCTCGGCGGCCCTGCAGCTTTCATGTCCTATAACGGCCTACAACTCTATTTAGAGTCGCGTCAAGATCCTGAATGGGTAGAAGAGTTGGATCCAAATAAACAGTATTGGTGAACATGCCTCGCTACTGGTGAACACGTGTAAGCTCGATAATCGTGTCAAACACCCATTGTTAGTCCTTGTTTTATATAAAGATCTAAAAACAGAACCCTATAACAGTTAATTGTTGCAATTCGGTTAAATAGAGTGAAAACTTCAAGCATCTAAAACTATTTAATCACTGCCATCTGCGGTGAGTAAGGAGTGAATTGTGCTTGCTGTTCTTCGTATTATTTTGGCTACGGTGTTTATTATTTTCACCACTCTATGTGCTTTTGTTTACTGCTTGTTTAGCCCCAAGAACCCCAAGCATGTGTACGTTTTCTGTCGTTGGTTCAACCAACTCCAAAAGATCATAGGTGTAAAACTGGTGCAACGCGGCCTAGACAATGCCCCGACACCAGAAAACAGCGTCTACATCTCTAACCACCAAAGCATATTGGATTTTGTGACCGATCCAGGAATGCTAAGACCACGCACCGTTTCATTGGGCAAGCGCGATTTGTTGTACGTGCCTTTCTTTGGCCTGCTGTATTGGATCACCGGTAACATCATGATTAACCGCGAAGATAAATCCAAAGCACGCGATACCATCAAGCAAGTGGCGGAAGCGATTCATCAGAGAGATCTGTCTGTTTGGGTTTACCCGGAAGGAACCCGTAGTAAAGGGCGTGGACTATTGCCATTCAAAACGGGCGCTTTCCGAATGGCAATCGAAGCTGGTGTGCCTATCACCCCGATGTGTACCAGCACCACGCACAATAAGATCGACTTGAATCGAGCCAATAATGGCATTGTGATCACCGAGATGCTGGAACCTATCGATGTATCCGGATACAAGCTTAGCGACGCAAGAGAGCTGGCCAATCGCTGTCACGCACTCATGGCAGAGAAAATAGCAGAGCTTGATGCCGAAGTGGCTCGTTTAGAGGCGCAGCAAAAACCAGAGTTGGATTCAGACCGTTCTTCTACGAACTAACTCGCAACGAAACCACTGAGTCATCGCTCAGTTACTTAAAAAGACACTCAACGATCGCAACTCTCATTGTTCTTGTTTTACTTGCTGGCGCTTATCCGCAAAATAAAAACAGGCGTTAACGGCTTTATAGAGCAATGGGAGCAAACGATGGAAGTGATTCACCATGGTGGCAAACATACTGTCACAGGATCTTGTCACGAGCTAAGAGATTCAGGCCAAGCGGTGCTCATCGATTGTGGCCTTTTTCAAGGTTTAGATCTTCAAGGTAAAAAGCTTCAAGGTGCGGACACTCGCCCTCTTGATATTGAATTTGAAACATCCCACCTCAACGCTCTGCTGCTGACCCATACTCACATTGATCATATTGGCCGATTACCTTGGTTACTCGCCAGTGGGTTTAACCAACCGATTTATTGCACGCAAGCCACCGCTGAACTTGCCCCTTTAATGATTGAGGATGGCTTAAAGCTGCAAGGACTCAGCAATAAACAGTCGAAGCTGATACTCAAAAAGATTCATTCGTTAATTGCTCCCAAGCCTTACGGGGAATGGTTTCCAATCACGTCTAAACAGCAAAACAACGGAAAGGTTCATGATAGGCCAAATACTCTGTATGCTCGCTTTCAACCTGCGGGGCACATCTTAGGTTCTGCCTATATCGAGATTAAGTTACCCAACCAAGAGGTGGTAGTCTTCTCTGGCGATTTAGGCCCAAGTAACACACCACTACTGCCCGATCCTAAGCCACCACGACAAGCCGACTATCTGTTTATCGAATCCACTTATGGCACCAGTACACATGATGATATTGCTACGCGAGCTGAGCGTCTCAAAGCAATCATTGATCGTTCACTGCTCGACGGTGGCGTTATTCTAATTCCGGCCTTCAGTATCGGCAGAACTCAGGAACTGCTGTTTGATATCGAGCACCTGATCTTTGAGCATCAACTCAGTAGCGATATTCCTATTATTCTCGATTCTCCGATGGCTCAGAAAGTGACACGTTCATACCGACGCTTTAAAGAGTTGTGGGGACAAGAAGCAAAGCAGCGTCTTGAACTGGAACGCCACCCACTCGCTTTTGAGCAGTGCATTACCGTCGATGGACATAGAATGCACAAGAAAATCGTGAATCGCCTCAAGTCGACAGGTGAACCCGCGATTGTGGTCGCAGCTTCTGGGATGTGTCAGGGTGGTAGGATAATGAACTACTTATCTGCCTTGCTTCCCGATAAACGAACCGATGTGATTTTAGCAGGCTATCAAGCTCACGGAACGCTCGGGCGAGAGCTACAACAAGGAGAAAAACAGGTTTTTATTGATAACAAAGACGTTGAGGTTAATGCTCAAATTCATGGCATGTCTGGCTACTCTGCTCATGCTGATAAAGATGATCTCAATCGATTTATAGAAGAAATAACCGTGCCACCCAAAGAGGTACATTTGATTCACGGAGATCCAAACACTCAGTCTGAGTTCGCTCAAGCTTTGGTTGGAAAAGGATTTAAAGTCGTTTAAAACAGGCGATTGATTCACGATTTCTGATTGCGGTAATCCTTACGGAAAGTTCTAAAAATCACTACTGACATTTTAAATAATACCTCCCCTTAAACCTGCCTAATTTCACTATATCGGTGATATATTCTTGCGTCTTTACCGTCGTAATGTGTTAACAATCATTAGTACTGAACAACGTTTCCTCTCATTTTTCTTCTATTTTCCCTTCTGACACATATTGTAAGTTTCGAAAATTTGTATTAATCACTATTTATTCACTTTACAAACCGACACTAAAAACAACTAATTGCATATCAATTTTAATGGAACGATTATCAAATTAGCACTAAGCGTTAACAAACACCCCCTGTAACATGCTTTATGTCACAGTAATCCTAATAGGCAGTTAAATAATTTAACACTCGGGTTACAAGTGAAGTATTGTGTTGTTCGAAAAACAATCATAAGCAAAACTAACAGGGAAAATACTCATGCAGTCATTCGTTGATTTTTTGAATGGAATAATCTGGAGTCCAGTACTTATCTACCTATGTTTAGGTGCAGGTTTGTTCTACTCCATCATGACTCGATTTGTTCAAATCCGTCACTTCTTTGAAATGTGGCGCTTGCTACTATCGGGTAAAAGCTCATCAAAAGGCATCTCGTCTTTCCAAGCTCTAGCCGTTTCGCTATCTGGCCGTGTAGGTACAGGTAACATTGCTGGTGTTGCTGCCGCTATCGGTTTCGGTGGCCCAGGTGCAGTATTCTGGATGTGGGTTGTAGCCTTCTTTGGCGCCGCGACTGCTTATGCAGAATCTACGCTAGCGCAAATCTACAAAGAAGAAGACGAAGGCCAGTTCCGTGGTGGTCCGGCTTACTACATTGAAAAAGCAATGGGTCAGAAGTGGTACGCATGGATCTTCGCAATCGCGACTATTTTTGCATGTGGTATTTTGCTTCCAGGTGTTCAGTCAAACAGTATTGGTAATGCTGTAGAAGCTGCATTTGGCTCAGGTGATATGATTGAAACAGCTGTCGGTACATTCAGTTTCGCTAAAATTTTCACCGGTACTGTTGTTGCTATCATCCTTGCTTTCATCATCTTTGGTGGTGTTAAACGTATTGCGAACTTCACACAAATCGTTGTTCCTTTCATGGCATTGGCGTACATCATCATCGCGTTCGTTATCATTCTGCTAAACATCAGCCAAGTGCCAACTGTTTTCGCAATGATTGTTGGTGATGCATTCACACCTATGGCTGGCTTCGGTGCTGCAATTGGTTGGGGTGTTAAGCGTGGTGTTTACTCAAACGAAGCGGGTCAAGGTACTGGTCCTCACGCGGCAGCGGCTGCAAGTGTTGATCACCCAGCTCAGCAAGGTTTGGTACAAGCTTTCTCTATCTACATCGATACTCTTCTAGTATGTTCTGCTACAGCGTTCATGATCATCATCACTGGTGCTTACAACGTTCACGGCGGCGCTGAGGGTGTGTTCCTTGTTCAGAACCTAGCAGCAAACATCGGTGCGAATGGTCCTGTATTTACACAGCTTGCTATTGAAAGTGCACTACCAGGCATTGGTAAGCCATTCATCGCATTTGCTCTGTTCTTCTTCGCATTTACAACGATTCTTGCTTACTACTACATCGCAGAAACGAATATTGCTTACCTACGTCGTACCATCAAGATCCCTGGCATGATGTTCGTACTTAAGCTTGTTCTTATCACTGCAGTTTTCTATGGCACAGTTAAAACAGCGAACCTTGCATGGGCAATGGGTGATGTTGGTGTTGGCTTGATGGCATGGTTAAACATCGTGGGTATTCTGATCATCTTCTTCATGTCTAAGCCTGCGCTTAAAGCTCTAGCTGACTACGAAGAACAACAGAAACAAGGTGTGACTGAGTACACATTCAACCCTGTAAAACTAGGCATTAAAGGTGCTACTTACTGGGAAGAGAAGTACAAGCGTAAAACAGGCAAGTCTCCTGAAGCAGAAGCTGCAGACACTAAACCTGTAGAGCAGCCTTCAGCTTAAGCTTTCCTTAGCAAATAGATCGCTTTAACAAATAGCGCTATTAATAACGCATAAAAAAGGGGTTAGCCATTTCGGCTAACCCCTTTTGTTTTATTCATAACCAATAAATGGCTTATAACAAACTAACTGTTCCCGAGTTAGAGTATTAAGCAGCGATTTCTTGTGTTGCCATTTGAGGTGCTTTCTTCTCACCGATAGGCAGTACTGTGCGGCCGTATTCGTTGTTGATTACTTGTGCCATTGCAAAGTAAATAGCTGAAGCGCCACAGAAGATACCTTCAAAACCAGCGATAGTGCCGATTAGTTCGCTGCCAGTGAAATCACGAGCTGCAAGTAGGAAGAACAAGATAGTTAGTGAACCGAATACTACTTGCTTCGCCACTGGGTAGCATAGAGAACCGATGAACATGAAGCCTGTGAAGATGCCCCATAGTAGTAGGTACCAACCCATGAATGCTGCAGGGCTTGCAGGTAGACCCATGTAAGGCATCACGATTAAACCAACCAAAGACAACCAGAATAGGCCGTAAGAAGTAAACGCAGTTGTACCGAACGTGTCACCACGTTTGAAACACATCGTGCCCACGATAACTTGGCTCAAACCACCGTAAAAAATACCCATAGCAAGAATCATTGAATCGATTGGAAAGAAACCTGCGTTGTGGATATTAAGAAGAATAGTGGTCATACCGAAACCCATTAAGCCTAGTGGCGCTGGGTTAGCTAGTTTGGTCGACATTGCGAATTTACCTTATTAAAGTGGTTGATTAAAAAAAAACGATAAAAGTTATCAGAAAATTTTAATCTATAAACCGTACAACTAGGTAATCCAGTTATCGAAAACTAAGATTGTGTAAATGATCTTATGGAAAATTAGTTTCATAACAACGCTAATTAATTCATAGAACCTATAAATGAACAAATTCCCTGTCGCGCTATGAAAAAGATGCGAGTAACGAGATGCGAGATGCGAAAAAAGTCTTTAGATTCGAGTAAGCGGCCCCTTAATAGCAAACGTAGGCAACATAGGGCGAGCTCTTCGCTACTCGTTTACTCGTATCCCGTATCGATTCATTAACTCTCGCCCCTCTTTTGTAATCTTAAATTACGCTTGTTGAGCTTTAGAATCAGACACTTGAGATTGAACTTCTGAAGAAGCGTTTTTACTCGCATCGCGTTTAGCTAACAGAGTCACAAGGATAAGTTGAGCAACAAGAGCGCCCAGCACAACCAATGCACTTCCAGTAAAGCCAGCCACTACAAAACTAACCAAAGCGATAGAGCCGTTCATCAACGCATAAGGAAGCTGAGTCTTAAAGTGTTCAAATTGATCACACCCTGCACCTGTTGAGGAAAGAATGGTTGTTTCAGAGATCGGCGAGCAGTGATCACCAAATAACCCTCCCGATAACACAGCACCGATCGCGACTAATAAAGGCGCATCGATCGCAATAGCGGTTGGAATGACCAATGGCATCATTATCGCGAAGGTTCCCCACGACGATCCCGTTGCGAATGAAATGATAGCCGATAATAAAAACGCGACCGCAGGTACTAACCAATATGGAAAGCCGCTCTGTGCTTGCTCAGCAATATAAGCTGCCGCACCCAACTCCTTACCAACGGTGCTTAATGCCCAAGCCAATACCAAGATGATCGCGACTGGCATCATGTTTCCCATGCCTTTTAAGTACACAGAAACACCATCAGACAACTTTCTTACACCGTAGTAAGCCATTAACGAAATTAATGTAATCGCCGCAAAGAAATAAGCCGATGATAACGCCGCTCTAAATGATGAACCTGCGACCTTTTGGAACGGGAAACCTTGTGGTACCAGCATAGCACACAACACCACCAGCATCACTAACAATGGTGCCCAGACAAAAGATGCCTTTGCATTTTTATGCGAGAACGGATTTAGTGATTCGTTATTCACGCCAGAGTTAATTCCCGCCTGGCAATCACGCTCAGCTTTTGCCATTGGCCCAAAATCTAAACCTTTAACGGACACGAGCGGAACGATGAAAATCGCGAGGAATGCGTAGAACTGAAAAGGAATCGAACCGATGAACGCATCCCAATCAGACATATTGACATTCAACGCCGTAAACTCTTTCTGAATCAGGCTCATGATATACACGCCCCACCCGATAAAAGGGATAAGGATCGCGACGGGTGATGATGTAGAGTCGATGATGAATGCCAACTTCTGTCTAGAAAGTTTCAGTTTATCGAAAAGAGGACGAAAAACAGGGCCAACAATTAAAGGGGTGCCTAAGTCTGAGAAAAATATAACGATTCCACCCAACCATGCTGACAATTGAGCTTGGCATTTATTGCTTACCCACTGAGTCACTCGCTTTGCAAACGCGACGCCACCACCGGACTTTTCCATCAATGCTACAAAGCCACCGATGAATACCAACAGCATGATCACACCAGCGTTATAGCTGTCGGTAAGTTGAGGGACTAGGTAACCTTTCACCATGGTACCAAACGTATCAAGCGGGTTAAGTTCGCTAAACATGCCAGTCAGCATTGCAACACCACTCAGCACACCAGCAAAAAGGCCTATCACCACATTCCTTGTCGCCAATGACAACACCAAAGTAATCACAATGGGGATGAGTGACGTGATATCTGTCTGTTCCATAGGTACACCTTAACCCTAAAATAAAAGAATAAATATAAATTAAATTTGAATATTAATTCACAAACATCATTTGTACAGAACTTTATCCTCTAACTGGATAATTAGTCTTTAAATGCGCTTCAACATAGCCAAATAGACCAATCACCCTGCTTAAATAGCCAAGTTCGAAACGGAAAAAAGCCGAAAGTAGAAATGAACTGACCCCCAATA
>NZ_JBFRPJ010000005.1:0-1426 GCF_041471945.1 Vibrio sp. 10N.261.51.A4 | reverse complement strand
TGAAGTGACCCCGTAAAGTTGGACATTTCTGTTAAGCGGCTTTCAAGGCCTGAGTTCGATATTCTATCGGAGTCAGGCCTTTTAGTTTCACTTTTATACGTTTGGTATTGTAGTACTCGATGTATTCTTTAATTTGCTCTATCAGAGCATCTGCATCTTCAAAGCTTTGGTTGTGATACATCTCTGTTTTGAGTAAAGCAAAAAAGTTTTCAGCAACCGCATTATCCAAGCAGTTACCTTTTCTCGACATGCTTTGTGTTAACCCACTCTCCGCTACCTTTTTCTGATACTGTCGATGACGATATTGCCAACCTTGATCGCTATGTATAATTGGCTTTGAGTTGGGTTTGAGCTTTGATATGGCTTCCGTTAGCATATCCGTGACAAGCGGCAAGCAGGCATTTTTGGCCACTCTATAAGCCACTACCTCCTGAGTAAACAAGTCGACCACGGGAGACAAGTATACTTTCTGCTCTTTGACTTTGAACTCCGTGACATCAGTTACCCACTTTTCATCGGGTTGAGTCGCACTAAAATCTCTTTCAAGCAGGTTAGGAGCAGCTGTTCCAGACTCTCCTCGGTATGAACGATACTTTTTAATCCTGACCGTCGATTTAAGGTTGAGCTGAGCCATAAGCCTTTGAACCGTTTTGTGATTAAGCACGAACCCCTGATTTTTTAGTTCCAAGTGAATACGGCGGTAGCCGTATCGACCCTTATGTTCATGATAAATTGACTTTATCAACCGCAGCTCACGTTCGTAGCTATTTGGGCGCTTGTTTGTTTGAGCTTGATAATAAAAGACACTTTTTGCCAGCTGTAGAGTCTGCAGTAAGTGCTTCAGCGGGTACTTGCCTTTAAGAGTTAGAGCTATGACCGCTTTTTCTTTGTTCGACGGTTTTTTTCCTGCTCCAACTCTTCCAACTTTTTTAGAACGGCATTCTCGGTTCGTAAGTAGACCAACTCCTCTTTTAGCTCCTCAAGTGTCATTTCATTATCAGGCTTAGTGGTACGTTGAGGTTGCTGTTTCATTGAGGGTCTTCCTTTCTGGCGCATTTTGAGCCCCTTGATACCGAGCTCATTAAATCTTTTGAGCCAGACAGAGAGTATCCCAGGGGATGAGAGGTTTAATACAGCGCTAGTGTGCGTGAGAGACCATTCATTCGTCCACATTAAATTCAATGCTTTTCGTTTTGTTTGAGCAGTCGCGGCATGCTTAGTTGGTAAAAATGAATCAGTACCATGGATGGCAAAGACTTGAGCCCAATACCGTATCTGCCTTGAAGAAATTGAATATTGTTTTGCTAAATAGAGAGATGACGTGCCATCTAAGTATTGCTTAGCAATGATACATTTTAGCTCACGGCTATATTTGGACATAAAAAGACCCCCAATAATTGGTGTCCAACTATTGGGGGTCAGTTCA
>NZ_JBFRPJ010000004.1:35282-46503 GCF_041471945.1 Vibrio sp. 10N.261.51.A4 | reverse complement strand
GGGTTATCCACGTCGGTACTAGTCAATGTTCCTGAAGTAGTTACCGCTTTGTCAGTCTCGTCCACACTTACCGTTGCGGTACTGACTGTCGCTGCATCGTTAGTGCCATTAATCGTGACTTTGATCGTTGACGCTGTGCCGTCAATAGACGAGACAGTGAAGGTCTCTTCGACTTTATCGCCGAAATTCAATTGGTTAAATGCGCTGCTTGCTGTGAATACCCAATGACCATTGGCATCAATGGTGAGATCACCGTTGGTACCGGAAATGGAATCGGGTGTGAACGCATTGTCTGGGTTATCCACGTCGATACTGGTTAAGGTGCCTGAGGTGGTTACCGCTCTGTCGGTTTCATCAATGGCGACGCTCGCACTGCTGACAGTAGCGGCGTCGTTAGTGCCGTTAATCGCCACTTTGATGGTTGACGCTGTGCCATCAACCGACGATACCGTAAAGGTTTCTTCGACCTTATCGCCGACGTTCAATTGATTAAATGCGCTGTTGGCGGTGAATGTCCAATGACCATTAGTGTCAATAGTCAGGTTACCGTTGGTGCCTCTAATGGAATCCGGTGTGAATGCATTATCTGGATTATCCACGTCAGTACTGGTCAACGTTCCTGATGTCGTTACCGCTTTGTCGGTTTCATCGATGGCAACGGTCGCACTGCTGACAGTAGCTTTGTCATTAGTGCCATTTACTGTGATAGTCACTTGATGCGGCGTGCCATCAGCAGATTGAACCGTGATGGTGTCGGTAGCGGTTGCTCCTTTACCTAATGCTTGAACGGCAGGGTTTTTATTATCAAGATCGTACGTCCAAGAACCAGTATCGGTCAGATGAAGCGTACCAAACGAGCCTACGATATCGGTGTGAGAGAAGTGTGCCTCGCCAGTATCCACATCCGTTACCGCAAGTGTGCCCGATGTCTGAAGTTGGGACTCTTCGGTTACCACTCCAGCACTTGTTCCGCTTATCACGGCTTTATCATTGGTGCCGATAACGGTAATTGTAATTTGATGAGGAGTGCCGTCGGCGGAGTGGATGGTTATGATGTCTGTTGTCGCAGAACCTTGACCAAGAGCTTGAACTTGTGGTTTTTTATTATCTAGGTCATAGGTCCAATCGCCATTGTCTTTAAGGTGTAAAGTACCCAGTGTCCCCTTGAGGTCGGAATTAGAAAAATGCGCCTCTTTTGAGTCGATATCGGTGATGTTGAGTTGGCCCGAAACCGTTAGGTTTTTATCTTCAGTAACTTGGCTTGAGCCATTACTTTTCCCGATAGCCAAAAACGAACTTGGTGAATTTGCTGTACTACTCGTGATTACCGCATGGTCGTTGGTGCCATTAATCGTAACCATAACTTGATGCGCTGTGCCATCAGCTGAGTGAACAGTGACGATGTCTGTCGCAGTTGAACCTTGGCCAAGTCTTTGAACTACTGGGTTATTGTTGTCTAAACTGTATGTCCACGCACCGTCTTTGGTGATGCTTAGCGTACCAAAATTACTAGTCACTTGTGAGGCTTGAAAGTGGTCCTCTCCAAGATCAGAGTCCGTTACCGAAAGCTGCCCTTGAACTTGTGTCGTTAAATCTTCAGTTAACGTGCCAGCATCCACACCCGTAATTACGGCATTGTCGTCGTTTCCGCCAATCGTCATATCGATCGTTTGCGGTGTGCCATCTTTGGTGTGAATTGTGAAACTTTCATGCAGTGAAGTGGCTGCGGTTAAAGCTTGAACATTAGAGAGCGAGTTATCAACTTGATACTGCCAATGTCCATCAGCATCGATAGTTAATGAACCATATTTACCTGAGATAACTTCCGGCGTAACCGAACTTTCATTTTGGTCAGGGTCTATGACATCGATTTTGCCGTTCGCATGTAACAAGCCTTGTGAATCAATATTGTGATCTTCTGTTACCACACCTGTTAAGTCTCCAGAAATATTTGGCGTGTCTTGCTTACCTGTTACCGGTATCTGAACAATGATGCTCGAGCCGTTAGATAGATGTAACGCAAAATGATCAGTACCTGGTTGGTGCTGGTTTAACAGGATGTATTGAGGAGAATTTGGATTCAATACGAATGTGTATTGACCATTTGCATCAACATGAAGCTCTCCGTAGGTACCTTTTATGACTTCTGGCATAAAGGTGACGGGTAAAGCGGGTGTCGTCGGCGCATTTGAATGAGTCGGCTGACCGTTACTTCCTGAGGAGATAGTCGGCATCGATACCGAAGGAATGTAATGGACTTGCGGGTGAGAAAGCGTCGACAAATGATGAGAAGGAACCAAGTTAGAGCTCGAGCCATGGGGATCGTGGCTTGCACTTAAGGTCGAGTTTACGTCGCTGTCGCTCTTTTGAGCCTCTTGATGAGTAACCGCTGATGAGTCTGTTTTTCCATGGTCGTCGCTGACATCTTTTTCTGTCACGTTATTTACGGGTAGCTGATCTACGGTATCGCCCGAGCTGTCTGCACCCTGGGCAGACGCGTGTTTAGCCAATGATGGCAGTATCATCATGAGTGATTGAAAAAGTGGGATATTAACTTTTAGGTGTGAATGCAGTCTGAGCTTCTTTTTTTGTGTTGGTTTCTTTTGTTCTAGCTCGTTACTTTTCTTATTTTTGATTTCTGTATTTTTCTTGTTTGCTTCGACGTTTTTTTTGTTAGCCATTTTTCTCATCCGTGAATCGTGGTTGCACTATTTTAAGTAAAATACACAGATAGAGGTTTCGCTAGCTAATTGGATAATTTTTAAAGAAAAAAACTGTAAAGTCGAAGAATTATCTCGTTTTGATGAAAGAGAGGATGAATACTTTTTCAACGGTCAGGTAAATATCGGCACAATGACATTGACCTTACCCTAAGGGGAACGTTTATAGTTGCGTTGTAAATTCAAAGGTAAACTATGACAAACACATTCCGAAAAACTTGGATTATTGTTTTCAGCATCATTGCGATGTTGATGTCTAGCTATGCCTCAAGCTCCTCAGCCTTGATGACTGAAGTAATGATGATGGAAATGGGGTCGAGCAAGTCGGCTTGTTACCACAGCGATACTTCGGTTAATGATTCAATGGCAGGGTGTCATGTGATGAGTGAAGAAGTACACGCTGAAGACTCTAACATGAGTGCCCATGCTTTGATGGCTCAATTCGATATGTCTTCAATGAGCGAAGACGGCAGTCCGATGATGGGTAACCATTGTTCGAGTGCCGATTGCTGTGCCTCAATGTGTTCTGCAAGTCCCTATCCAATCCAGGCTGTTCAAGCCGTTGATCAACTTTCCTTTTCATTAGCTCGTTTTCAATCGGTCACGATTGGCCAGAAAGTCGCACGCGCTCAATCTTTGCTACGCCCACCTTCCGCATAAATCTATATCTAAAAATACAGCTATATCAGTTAGATAAATCTGATAAGCCATTCTTTTTTATGCGCTAATTAGCGCTAGATATGGACATTCATTGTGAATATGAAACCAACAACCTCTGTGTTTGTCATGAACACGAGCTTAGTGGTTGCTGCTGCCTTGCCTATGGCCTTGTTTTCAAGTGCTACGCTCGCGGCTACCACGGCGTCAGCTTCAAATGCTCAACACATTTAAGCACATGACCAAGCAAGCTCGACGCAGCAACTCAATACACTGATTGAGATTGCTTTAAGCGAAGATGGAAATCGCAAACAGTACTTTGCTCAGTCTCAAGCGATGCGAGAAACGGGCATTGCCAGCTCGACCTTAATGGACCCGAAATTGAAAGTTGGATTTGGCGGTTTGCCTGTCGATAGCTTTCAATTCGACGAAGACCCGATGACTAATATATCGGTAGGGCTGATGCAGCAGTTTGAGCGTGGCGATACGCTTAACCTCCAACAGAAAAAGGCAGGCCAGCAGGCTGATGCTTTAGCTTTGCAGGTGCAAGCAAGAGAATTGACGGTTGCGAATAGCATGACGCAGCTTTGGCTTGAGTTAGGTTATCAGCAAAAGGCTGAGTCGGTGATTCGTCAAAATCGTCGTTTGTTGGTTGAGCTTGAAAACTATGTACAAACCAATTACTCGATTGGTAAAAGTGAAGCGCAAGATCTGCTTAACGCTCAGCTTCAAGTGAGCAAGCTTGATGAGAAACTTCAGGCAAACCAGCAAGTTCAGCGCCGCTTAATCTCTCAGCTTTCTGAATGGTTGGGTTCTGATTGGCTAGGCTCTCAGGTTCTTGATTCTCAGGGAACACTGAGTGCAACTAACCAAATCGATTGGTCGTTGTTGGAAAGCAAATTAGCGACCAATATCGATTCAACTAAGCACTACCAGCTACTGACTGACCATCCTTTGGTTAAGATCTCCGATGTCAGTATTTCCTCCAATCAAACTCAGGTTGAGTTAGCCGAGCAAGCTTATACCCCGCAGTTTGGGGTGGAAGTGATGTATGCACACCGTCAAGCCAATAACATGGCGGGTGAACCAGCTTCTGATCTTGTGAGTGCTTATCTGACAGTCGACATCCCGCTGTTTACAGGGAGCCGACAAGATAAAAACTTATCGGCTGCTCAGTATCAAGTTGGTGCGGCTAAATCTCAAAAAGACACCTTACTTTCCCAAATGAACGCACAAGTGAATGCATTGCTGGTGGACAGATCAAATCTGATCCAGCGATTAGATCGCTATCAAACGTCCTTGCTTCCTCAAACCGCAGCACGAATCAGCGCGGTTGAGAGGGGCTATCAAAACAACACCGCCCAGTTTAACGATGTCATTTCAGCAACGACCGATGAGCTGTCGCTTCAGTTAGAGCAACAACGTTTGATCACCGATCTCAACATCGTTAACAGCAAACTGGCGGCGTTAGTCAGTGGCTTTGAATACCAAGTAAACCAACCACAACTCAATTCAAGCGCAACTAAACACACAGCCAATCAATAAGGGAATAGACAATGAGTTCAGTAAAAGTAGCAACAATCGCTTTATTGGTCGGTGGTGCATTGGGTTTTGGTGTGAACCATTTTCTAATTAATCCAGCACATGACATGTCAGCAATGGCAACGAGTACAGACGCCGAAGTAAGTAAACAAACCAAGGATGAACCTCTGTATTGGGTGGCTCCGATGGACCCAAATTATCAGCGAGACAAGCCGGGTCAGTCACCTATGGGGATGGATTTAATCCCTGTTTACGCGGATGACTCAAGTGGTGCTAAAGATGAGCCCGGTACCGTGTTCATTGATTCTTCGGTAGAAAATAATCTGGGTGTCAAAACAGCGAAAGTTAAGTTCGAAGCGCTGTCTCCTCGGATTGAAACCGTGGGTTATGTGGCGTTCGATGAAAGTACATTGTGGCAAACCAACGTGCGTGTTTCTGGTTGGGTTGAGAAGCTCTACATCAACGCAGTGGGTGAGAAGGTAAACAAAGGTGATGTACTTTTCACACTCTATTCTCCAGAGCTTGTTAAAGCACAAGAAGAGTTGATCAGTGCTTATAAAACGGGTCGTAAAGGTTTGATCAAGGGCTCGACTGAACGCTTGGTCACCCTAGGTGTAGATAAAGCGCAGATACGATCCATCGCTCGTAAAGGGAAAGCCTCGCAAACCATCGAAATCAAAGCGCCTGCGGATGGTGTCATCGCTAGCCTGAATATTCGAGAAGGTGGTTATCTTTCACCTGCACAAGCGGTGATCAGTGCTGGCCCATTAGGCGAGGTATGGGTTGATGCTGAGGTGTTTGAGCGCCAAGCACACTGGATCTCATCAGGCAGCAATGCCGAAATGACACTGGATGCGATTCCCGGTAAGGAGTGGCAGGGCAACGTCGATTATGTCTACCCAATTCTGGACCCGAAAACTCGAACCTTGCGCGTTCGTTTGAAGTTCTCCAATCCCCATGGCGAGCTTAAGCCAAATATGTTTGCAAATATTGCGCTGAAACCCATTAGTGATGAAGCGGTTCTTACTACCCCAAGATCTTCGGTGATTCACTCCGGTGGTATGACTCGAGTGGTGATGTCAGAAGGTTCTGGCAAGTATCGCTCTGCTCGTATTGAGGTTGGTCGTGAAGCTGGCGAAAAAATAGAGGTGCTTCAAGGGCTAGAGCAAGGTGAGAGTATTGTCACTTCTGCACACTTCATGTTGGATTCTGAATCGAGCCAATCAGCTGATCTGTCACGCATCAATGGTGTTGAGGAAGAAGCGGAAACCGTATGGGCAAACGGTGAAATTTCCGATGTTATGCAAGGCAGCCGTATGGTGACGATTAACCATCAGCCTGTTCCAGAATGGGATTGGCCGGGCATGGTGATGAATTTCACCTTTGTGGAAGGCTTGGACATGAGTGACGTGCAACGTGGTAAGGCAATTGACTTTGAGATGAGAAAGACAGAGTCAGGGCAATACGAGGTTGTTGATTACAAGGTCAACAAACACAAGATCGCCGGCGAAGTTTGGGTAACGGGTGACATTACCATGTTGATGGCAGATTTTGGCATGATCACTGTAAAACATCAGCCAGTCCCTGAGTGGAATTGGAAAGCGGGTGAAATGAATTTCCAAGCCAGTGATGACCTTGATTTATCTGAGTTTACCGAGGGTCAAAGCATTCGGTTTCTAGTGGCGAAGCAAGGTTCTGATTATGTGCTCAAATCTCTCGAACCGACGAATAGCACGGGTGAGGGCACATTATGATCAATGCAATCATTCGTTGGTCCATCAGTAACCGATTCTTGGTTCTGGTTGCCACGGTCGCCATCGTATTTGGTGGCTTATACAGCGTTAAAAATACACCTGTCGATGCCATTCCTGATTTGTCAGATGTTCAGGTGATCATCAAAACCAGTTATCCGGGGCAAGCCCCACAAGTGGTCGAGGATCAGGTGACCTATCCATTGACCACCGCCATGTTAGCTGTACCGGGTGCTGAAACAGTTCGTGGCTACTCGTTCTTTGGTGATTCCTATGTCTATATCATCTTCAATGACGATACCGATATGTACTGGGCGCGTTCACGAGTGTTGGAGTACTTAAGCCAAGTTGCACCTAACTTGCCATCGAGTGCCAAGCCAACACTAGGGCCAGATGCAACCGGTGTGGGCTGGGTTTACAGCTACGTGTTGCAAGATAAAACCGGTCAGCATGACTTAGCGGAACTTCGTAGTTTGCAAGATTGGTTCTTGAAGTATGAATTGCAAACTGTAGAAGGCGTGTCTGAAGTTGCGACCGTTGGCGGCATGGTGAAGCAGTACCAAGTACAGATTGATCCTGCCAAGTTACGTGCATATGACCTGACGCTTCAGCAAGTCAACAAGGCAATCCAAGATGGTAATCAAGAAACAGGAGCGTCTGTTGTTGAGATTGCAGAAGCCGAACATATGGTTCGTACCACCGGTTACCTGACAAGCATTGAAGACATTCAATCTTTGCCGCTAAAAGTGACTGACAAAGGTACTCCTTTGTTATTGGGCGACATTGCCGATATTAACCTTGGCCCACAAATGCGTCGTGGTATCTCGGAACTCAATGGTGAGGGCGAGGCGGTTGGCGGCGTTATCGTGATGCGCTTTGGTGAAAATGCCAGTGAAGTGATCGACTCGGTGAAATCCAAGCTCGCTGAACTGCAAGCTGGCTTACCTGATGGTGTCGAGATTGTCGCGACTTATGACCGCTCTACTTTGATAGATTCAGCCGTTGAAAACCTTTGGAAGAAGCTGGCTGAAGAATTCATCGTGGTCGCCGTGGTGTGTGCGCTGTTCTTGTTCCATATCCGCTCATCACTGGTTATCGCACTAAGCCTGCCTGTTGGTATCTTGGGTGCATTCATTGTGATGCATTGGCAGGGTATTAACGCTAATATCATGTCTCTTGGCGGTATAGCGATTGCGATTGGCGCCATGGTGGATGGTGCCATCGTGATGATCGAGAACGTTCATAAACACATTGAACGGACTCCGCTCACTGACAAAAACCGTTGGCAGGTGATTGGTAAGGCAGCAGAAGAAGTTGGCGCACCGCTGTTCTTCTCTTTGATAATCATTACCTTGAGTTTTGTGCCTGTGTTCGCGCTAGAAGGGCAAGAGGGAAAGATGTTCTCGCCACTTGCATTTACCAAGACGTATGCGATGGCCGCAGCGGCGGGTTTGGCTATCACGCTTGTGCCTGTGTTAATGGGTTACTTCATTCGCGGCAACGTGCTACCTGAACACAAAAACCCAGTAAACCGTAGCCTAGTGGCGATGTACAAACCGCTTCTGAACCTCAGCCTAAAATATCCCAAGGTGATGATTGTTATCGCACTTGGCTTAATGGCGTCTGCTTATTACCCAACCAGTAAGCTTGGTAGCGAGTTCATTCCTCCTTTGGACGAAGGGGATTTGATGTACATGCCAACCACGTATCCGGGCATCTCAATAGGTAAGGCTCGTGAGTTGTTGCAACAAACCAATAAGCTTATTAAAACCATTCCAGAAGTCGAAACCACGTGGGGCAAAATTGGTCGAGCAGAGACAGCAACCGATCCTGCGCCACTGACCATGATTGAAACCGTGATTCAGCTTAAACCACGAGATCAGTGGCGTGACGGTGTCACCACTGAGTCTCTGCGTAAAGAGTTTGATGATCTGATTCAATTCCCCGGTTTGACCAACGCTTGGGTCATGCCAATCAAAACGCGTATCGACATGTTGGCGACCGGTATTAAAACGCCAATTGGTATCAAAATCGCAGGCCCAGATCTGAGCGTGATTGAGGATATTGGCTCTCAACTTGAACCCATCCTCAATAGCGTGAGTGGTACGGCTTCTGTCTACGCTGAGCGTGTTGCGGGTGGTCGTTATGTGACGATAGACATCAAACGTCGTTCTGCTGCGCGATATGGCTTGAGCATTAAAGAAGTGCAACAGGTTATTTCGACGGCGGTTGGTGGCATGAACGTGGGTGAAACCGTTGAGGGGCTAGAGCGTTATCCAATCAATGTCCGTTACCCACAAAGCTATCGTGATTCTGTCGTTAAGTTGCAGAACCTGCCGTTAGTGACACCAAATGGAGCGCGAATTGCTTTATCTGATGTTGCAGATATTCGCTATGAAGATGGGCCACCAATGATTAAGACGGAGAACGCGCGTCCTAATGGTTGGGTGTTCGTTGACATCGAAGGTCGCGACCTTGGTTCTTATGTTGCAGAGGCGCAAACAGTCGTTACAGATCAAATCGTCTTACCTGCTGGTTATTCATTGGCGTGGTCTGGTCAATACGAATACATGGAGCGTGCGAAGGAGCGTTTGAGTGTGGTTGTGCCAATTACCATCGCCATCATCATGTTATTGCTCTACCTCAGCTTCCGCCGTGTCGGTGAGGTGATGATGATCATGCTGACATTGCCACTCGCGATGGTTGGTGGCCTATGGCTGATGCATGTCCTCAATTACAACTTCTCGATTGCGGTGGGTGTGGGCTTTATCGCCCTTGCCGGGGTAGCTGTTGAGATAGGCGTCATTATGTTGGTCTACCTAAATCAAGCATGGCACTACAAAAAATTGGATGCGGAGCAGAACCAGCAAGCACTTCAGAGTGAAGACTTAACGGATGCGATTCGTGAGGGTGCAGGACTGCGTGTTCGCCCAGTGATGATGACAGTACTTACGGTGATCATTGGCCTCATTCCAATTATGTATGGCGAGGGAACGGGTTCTGAAGTGATGCAGCGAATTGCAGCGCCGATGATAGGCGGAATGGCGTCCGCATTATTGCTTACCCTACTGGTGTTGCCTGCAATCTTTAAGCTCTGGAAACAGCGTGAGATTACGCATAGCCAAAACGAGACAAACAAATAACGTATTGATTATTAGCCCTTACCTACCAAAAACAGAGTGGGTAAGGGCGTACCACATGAACATGTGAAACTAACAAATAAATAACTGAATTAATCTAAGGAACGATCATGAAAAAGACACTTATTGCGATTGCACTGACGTTAACTACTGCAACGGCTTTTGCTGAAATGGATCACTCAAATATGGATCATTCGATGATGAAGAGTGGAGAAATGGACCACTCGAAGATGGATCACAGCATGATGAAGGGTGGAAAGATGGACCATTCAAAGATGATGAATATGGATGGAATGATGGACATGGAAGGTATGTCAGAAGTTGGGATGCCAGCTCAAGGCGCGAAGCCCGATAAAGTGGTTCATGTGCTGCTAAGTGATGATATGAAAATCACATTTAAAAACAAGGTCGATATAGAGCCAAATGACGTAGTGCAGTTTGTTGTGATGAATACAGGCAAGATTGATCACGAATTCTCGATTGGTTCTGCCTCAGAGCAGCTAGAGCATCGTGAAATGATGAAAAAAATGGGTAATCACGCTCATGACTCGGGCAGTACAGTCACGGTTAAGCCGGGCAAAGCGAAGCAGATGCTTTGGCATTTTCATGGTGATAATAACGTAGAGTTAGCGTGCAATATCCCTGGTCACGCTGAAGCGGGTATGGTGAAGTCGTTAACGCTTTAGACGTTAATCAATAGCGCTTTGTTGAATTAGAAATTCAATGAGGGCTAGAAAATTAAAGATAAGTCTTAACTTATACCTAAAGCGCTTTGCTGTGAGGGATTCGCTGAGGCTTATCTTTATTTATAGTCACTGTAGCAAGATAGAAGTTTCAAGCAGGTGGTGTGCTTCGCCGCTCAGGTGCGGTAGCTCTGCCATGATCTTTTTAAACTTGTCGTCGATTGATTCTGCTTCATTCAGCGATCGAAAAGCCAGTACAGCTTGTTCAGGCTCGCTGTTCACATAACCTTTCAATGTATCTAGCTGAATTTTATTGGCATTTTCGACTTTTGCTAGCGCGACATTAATTGCTTCGATGCTAATTGTTAACTCATTGCTTTTAAACATTTTTTATTATTTATGGGTTGTTGCTAATGCGCGCACATTAACACAATGATTTTTGCAGATATTGACCAAGATTATTAAATTGGAACAATTTTGAAAATCATTAAAAGCTGAACTGCAATGTGTGATTTGGATAGGTGTCAGAAATACGAAGCGAATTAAGGAGTTAATAGCTTTGGTTGGTCAATCTAAGCTTAAACAAAATAAGTTTAATCAGTATAGATTTAATGACTATGGATTTAATGACTATGGATTTAACTAACGGAGAAAGTTTTTGAATAGCGTGTCGCTGGAATAAAGCACGTCATGGAGCATAAGGAGAAGTTGGAGCGTGCAGCGGGAAT